>JASHTP010000315.1 GCA_030040495.1 Alphaproteobacteria bacterium | reverse complement strand
GAATCAAGGCGGGGAGACCGTCCAGCTGCGCCGGCGCCATTGGCGCATCACCGACGGGCTCGGCCGGGTGCAGGAGGTGCGCGGCCCCGGCGTCGTCGGCGAGCAGCCGGTGCTGCATCCCGGCGAGACCTACGAATACACCAGCGGCACGCCGCTGAGCACGCCGTCGGGCATCATGGTCGGGAGCTACGAGATGGAAACGCCGCAGGGCGAGAGCTTCGCCGTCGCCATCCCCGCCTTCTCGCTCGACAGCCCGCATCAATCGGTCCGGCTCAACTGAGCCGGGCGCCCCTCCCCCGCATCGCGGAGCAGCAATTCATGGCGTCCAAACCCGGGCTGCAGCCCGTCACTCCGAAATCCGCCGCGACGCGCAACGGCGCGGCGCGGCGCCCGAGCCGCGCCGAGGCCGAGGCGGCGGTGAAGCTGCTGATCGAATGGGCGGGCGACGATCCCGGGCGCGAGGGCTTGAAGGGGACGCCGGCGCGGGTGACGCGCGCCTTCGAGGAATACTTCTCCGGCTACGACACCGATCCCGTCGAGCTGCTGCAGCGCACCTTCGAAGAGACCGACGGCTATGACGAGATGGTGGTGCTGCGCGACATCCGCTTCGAGAGCCATTGCGAGCATCATCTGGCGCCGATCATCGGCAAGGCGCATGTCGCCTATCTGCCGCAGAAGCGCGTCGTCGGCATCTCCAAGCTCGCCCGGCTGGTCGAGGTCTATGCGCGGCGCCTGCAGATCCAGGAGAAGATGACGGCGCAGATCGCCAACACCCTCGACGAGGTGCTGCAGCCCAAGGGTGTCGCCGTGGTGATCGAGGCGGCGCACCAATGCATGACCACGCGCGGCGTGCACAAGCCCGGCGTCGCCATGGTCACCTCGCGCATGCTCGGCGCCTTCCGCACCGACGCCTCGACCCGCCGCGAGTTCCTCGCCATCATCGGCCAGCCTTCCGGCGCGACGCTGGTGAATGTGTAGGGTGGTAGTCGTCGGTTTTCAGCTGTCAGCTCTCAGTCGCTCTCCCGGCGGAGATGAACCGACCACCGACGACTGACCGCTTCCTACTGGAAATACCCGCCCAAATGGGCGCTGATCTCGGCGCTCATCTGCTTGTCGAAATCGGCCATCAGCGCCTTGGTCATGTCGTACCAGGTCTGGTCGCGCTGATTGGGGGTGATGCCCTCGAGCACGCTTTGCGAGCGCGTCGCCTTCACGTCGATGCTGCGCACGGGGAAGCCGCCTTCGCCAATGATCTGCAACGTCACCGCAATGGTGGCGTCATAACGCTGCGCCGGCTCGGTGGTGAAGGCGGCGGTGATGCCCTCGGACTTCTTCTTGAGCTCGACCTCGACGACCGAGGCGTCCTTGATGACGAAGCGGGCATAGGCGTTGCTGCCGCCCGCCGCCACCAGCCGGTCGTGCACCCAGTTCTCCATCGCGTGAGCCGGCGTGACCGGGAAGAGATGCTCGACATGCGGCGCCTGGAAGGTCGGCCGGAAATCGCTCTGGATCCGGATCGTCGAGACGGCGAGGCGGATCGGCGTCTCGCCGGTGAAGCGGATGTCGGGGAAGGCGGGCGGCGGCGGCGGCGACGTGCACGCCGCCAGCGTGCCGGAAAAGGCGAGAGCGACGATGACGAGACGCAAGGAACCGAGCCGCATGGAACATCCCCGGTGATGCCGCGGTGGCGGGCGCGGCGGCGAGACTGGCATGGCCGGCATCACCTGTCCACCAGCGCGTCGATCTCGTCGGCTTCGAAGCCGTAGGCGGCGCTGCAGAACTGGCAGGTGACGGTGATCTTGCCGTCGACCTTCATCGCCGCGACCTCGTCGGCCGGCAGCATGCGCAGCACCGTCTCGACGCGCGCGCGCGAGCAGCGGCAGCGCGCGGCGAGCTGGTGGCGGCGATAGACGCGCACGCCGTCCTCGTGGAAGAAGCGGAAGAGCAGCGCCTCGGGACTGAGCGCGGGATCGACCAGCTCGGCCGAGGTGCTGGAGCTCATCAGGATGACGGCGCGGCGCCAGCCCTCGTCGGAGGCTTCGCGCCGCTTCGCGTCGCCTTCAGGCGGCAGGCGCTGGACCATCAGGCTGCCGCCGCGCCAGCGCCGCGCGCCGCCGGCGTCGGCGACGCGCGTCACCGCCACCTTGAGCCCGGCCTCGACCTGCTCCGACTGGCGGAAATAGTGATGCGCGCAATCGGCGAGGCTCGCGCCCTGCAGCTCGACGATCCCCTGATAGCGGTCGGTGTGCTCGCCCTGGTCGACGGTGAAGGCGAGATAGCCCGCGCCGAGGAGCCGCGGCACCGAGCCCCAGACCTCGCCCTGCGCCAGCGCCTTGGCGAGCTTCGCCTCGTCATATTGCGCGTAGCCGCGCACGGCGCCGTCGCTGGTGACGTCGGCGACAAGCAGGCGGATCGGCCCGTCGCCCTTGGTCTGCAGGGTGAAGACGCCGTCATATTTGAGTGCGCCCGACAGCGCCGCGGCGAGCGCGATCGCCTCGCCCAGCATCGCCGCCACCGGCTCGGGATAGGCGTGGCGCGTCAGGATCTCGTCGAGCAGGGGACCCAGCCGCACCAGCCGGCCGCGCAGGCCGAAGGGGTCGATCTGGAAGGGCTGGACGAGATCGTCGGCGGGCGGGGTCGGCATCGGCTATCCCTCGCCGCGCGTCGCGGGACGCGCGGCGGTCGATCGGGGCGGCGCGGGAGAGCGGCGCGGCCGCCGCTCAGGCGAGGCACCAGGTGAGGATGCCCTTCTGCGCGTGCAGGCGGTTCTCGGCCTCGTCCCACACCACCGATTGCGGGCCGTCGATGACGCCGGCGGTCACTTCCTCGCCGCGCTTGGCCGGCAGGCAGTGCATGAAGACGGCGTCCGGCTTGGCCTTCGCCATCAGCCGCTCATCGACGCGGTAGGGAGCCAACATGTTGTGGCGGTTGACGTTGGCTTCAACCCCCATCGACACCCAGGTGTCGGTGACGACGCAGTCGGCGCCGGTCACCGCCTCGACGGGATCGGTGGTGAGCCGGACGCGGCCGCCCTGGGCGCGCGCCCAGTCGAGGACGCGGCGCGGCGGCGCGAGCTCCGGCGGACAGGCAAGCCGGAGCTCGAAGTCGAAGCGCGCCGCCGCCTGCATCCAGCTCACCGCGACATTGTTGCCGTCGCCGCTCCAGGCGACGATCTTGCCCGCAGCGGTGCCCTTATGCTCCTCGAGCGTCATCACGTCGGCCATGAGCTGGCAGGGATGGCTCGCGTCGGTGAGGCCGTTGATCACCGGCACCGTCGCGTACTGCGCCAGCTCGTCGAGCTTCGAGGCCTGGGTGGTGCGGATCATGATGGCGTCGACATAGCGCGACAGCACCCGCGCCGTGTCGGCCGGCGTCTCGCCGCGCGACATCTGGCTGTCGCTCGCCGACATGACGGCGCAGTCGCCGCCGAGCTGCTTCATCGCCACCTCGAAGGAGAGCCGCGTGCGCGTCGACGGCTTCTCGAAGATCATCGCCAGCATCTTGCCCTTGAGCGGCTGCGAGCGGTCGAGGCGGCGCTTGAAGGCGAAGCCGTGATCGAGGATGCGGCGCAGCTCCACCGCGTCGACGCGGTCGAGATCGAGGAAATGCCGCGGCGTCGCCATCGTCCGCGCGCCCGTCACGACGTCCATTGCCGCGCCACCCCCTCGAGGATGCCGACCGCCTCGTCGATCTGGCGCTCCTCGATGATGAGCGGCGGCAGCAGCCGCACCACGTTCTCGCCGGCGCCCACCGTGAGCAGGCCGGCCTTGCGCAGCCGATCGACCATCTCGGTGTTGGGCACGACGCATTTGACCCCGGTGAGCAGCCCCTTGCCGCGCCGCTCGGCGAAGACCTTGGGGTACTCGGCGACGAGCGCGTCGAGCCGCCGGCGCAGCAGGTCCGCCGCCCGCTCGACCCGGGCGAAGAAGCCCGGCGCCAGCATGACGTCGAGCACTGCATCCGCCACCGCCATCGCCAGCGGGTTGCCGCCGAAGGTCGAGCCGTGCGAGCCGGCGGTCATGCCGACCGCGGCGCGCTCGGTGACGAGGCAGGCGCCGACCGGGAAGCCGCCGCCCAGGGCCTTGGCGGTGGCGAGCACGTCGGGCGCCACGCCCTCCCATTCATGGGCGAAGAGCCGGCCGGTGCGGCCCATGCCGGACTGCACCTCGTCATAGACGAGCAGCAGGCCGAACTCGTCGCAGATGGCGCGCAGGCCCGCGAGATAGCCCTCGGGCGCGGTGGCGAGCCCGCCTTCGCCCTGCACCGGCTCGACCAGGATGGCGGCGGTCTCCTTGGTCACCTTGGCGCGCATCTCGTTGAGATTGCCGAAGGCGACATGGTCGAAGCCCGGCGCCGGCGGACCGAAGCCCCTAAGATATTTCTCGTTGCCGGCGGCGGCGAGCGTCGCGAGCGTGCGTCCGTGGAACGAGCCGGTGCAGGCGATGAGGCGGTACTTCTCGGCATGGCCGGTCTCGGCCTGGTACTTGCGCGCCACCTTGATGGCGCATTCCACCGCCTCGGCGCCGGAGTTGCAGAAGAAGACGCTGTCGGCGAAGGAATGGGCGATGAGGCGCTGGGCGACCTTCTGCTGCCCGGCCACCTGGAACAGGTTCGAGGAGTGCCAGAGCTTCTGCGCCTGCGCCGTCAGCGCCTCGATCAGACGTGGGTGGCAATGGCCGAGGGCGGTGACGGCGACGCCGCTGGCGAAGTCGAGATATCGCTTGCCGTCGGTGGCGAAGAGATAGGGGCCTTCGCCCCGCTCGAAGGTCACATCGGCCCGAGCATAGGTCGGCAAAACGGCTGGAATCACGGAGTCTCTCCTGCGCGAAAAGGTGGGAGGAATAGGAGATCGCGGGAACGACCGCCTATCGTCGTCGCCGTCGCGGCGCCGTCCGCCCCTCTCCTCCGAGCCGGCCGAGCCGGCGATCCTCGCGCGTCATGATCCGCTCCACGCCCCCGCTGCGCCCGCCTCGGCAGAGCCGGGCCGGCGGGGGAAGCCGGGGAGTATGAGGAGGCGGCAAGCCGCTGTCAATGCGGGCGAAGGGAGCCTCCGCCCCGCGGCGGACGCGAGCGGCGAATTGGGCTAGCATCGGAGCGGCAAGGACGAGAGGGCGGGTCCAGGAGGCGGCCCATGCGCGCGGTTCGGCGCCTTCGGTTCTCAGCGGCGCGCGTCGCCGGCCTCGTCGCCGCGGCGCTGATCTCGGCTCTCGTCCCGGCGGCGGCGGCGCGGGCAGCGGCGCAAGCGGTGGTGCTCGACATCGACAGCGCCATCGGCCCGGCGACGGCCGACTATGTCGCGCGCGCGCTGCACGAACTCCCGCCCGGCGAGACGCGGCTCGTCGTGCTCAGGATGAACACGCCCGGCGGGCTCGACGGCTCGATGCGCGCCATCATCGCCGCGATCCTCGCTTCGCCGGTGCCGGTCTGCGCCTATGTCGCGCCGAGCGGCGCGCGGGCGGCCAGCGCCGGCACCTACATCGCCTATGCCGCCGCCGTCGCCGCCATGGCGCCCGGCACCAACATCGGCGCCGCCACGCCGATCCAGCTGGGCGCCATATCCGCGCCTTCCGGAAGCGCGCCGCAGAAAGGCCAGGGCGCTACCGAGCCCGCCGACACCGAATCCCGCAAGATGGTGAACGACGCGGTCGCCTATATCCGCGGCCTCGCCGAGCTCAACGGCCGCAACGCCGACTGGGCCGAGCAAGCGGTGCGCGCGGCGGCCAGCCTGCCGGCGTCGGACGCGTTGAGGCTGCACGTCGTCGACATCATCGCCAACGACCTGCCGGATCTGCTGCGCCAGCTCGACGGGCGGCGCGTGATCGCCGCCGGAAAGCCGGTCGTGCTCGCCACCGCCGGGCTCGCCATCGTGGTCCGCCCGCCCGGCTGGCGCACCGAGCTGCTGGCGATCGTCACCAACCCGAACATCGCCCTCCTGCTGATGCTGCTCGGCGTCGCCGGCCTCGTCTTCGAGTTCACCACGCCGGGCGCCATCCTGCCGGGCGCCGTCGGCACCATCAGCCTGCTGGTCGCGCTCTACGCGCTCGACCTGCTGCCGATCAACTATGCCGGCGCCGGCCTGGTCCTGCTCGGCATCGGCCTGATGATCGCCGAGGTCCATATCGGCACCTTCGGCGTGCTCGGCGTGGCGGGGATCGCCGCCTTCGTCGTCGGCGCGCTGCTGATGTTCCCGGCGACGGCGCCCGGCTTCGCCCTGTCGCGGCCGCTGCTCGCCGCCGTGACGTTGGTCGCCGCCGGCTTCTTCCTGATCGCGCTGTCGCTGCTGCTGCGCTCGCGCAGGCGGCCGGTGGCGACCGGCGGCGAAGCGCTGCTCGGCGCCGAGGGCGAGGCGGTCAGCTGGGGACGCGAGGAGGGCCGCGTCCGCGTCGAGGGCGAGATCTGGCGCGCCCGCGCCGCGGCGCCGCTCGCGGCCGGCGTCCGCATCAAGGTGACCGGCCGCCGCGGCCTCGTCCTGACCGTCGAGCCGATCTGACGGTCGCAACCCCTGCAGCAGGAGGAACCGTCATGCTCGTCTCCGCCGCCACGATCCTCGCCGTCATCGTCCTCGCCCTGCTCGTGCTCTCGCGGGCGGTCCGCATCCTGCGCGAGTACGAGCGCGGCGTCGTCTTCACCCTCGGGCGCTATACCGGGACCAAGGGGCCGGGCTTCTTCCTGCTGGTGCCGGTCGTCCAGCAGATGGTGCGCGTCGATCTGCGCGTCGTCGTCGAGGAGGTGCCGACGCAGGACGTGATCTCGCGCGACAACGTCTCGGTGAAGGTGAACGCCGTCATCTATTACCGCGTGGTCGACGCCGAGCGCGCGGTGATCCAGGTCACCAACTTCACCATGGCGACGAGCCAGCTGGCGCAGACCACGCTGCGCTGGGTGCTGGGCAAGCACGAGCTCGACCAGATGCTCGCCGAGCGCGACAAGCTCAACGCCGACATCCAGGACGTGCTCGACAAGCAGACCGAAGGCTGGGGCATCAAGGTGTCGAACGTCGAGATCAAGCGCATCGACCTCGACGAGAGCATGGTGCGCGCCATCGCCCGGCAGGCCGAGGCGGAGCGGACGCGCCGCGCCAAGATCATCAACGCCGAAGGCGAGCAGCAGGCGGCGCAGAAGCTGGTCGAGGCCGCGCGCATCCTGGCGCCGACGCCGCAGGCGATGCAGCTGCGCTATCTCGCCACGCTCTTCGACATCGCCGGCGAGCGCAGCTCGACCATCGTCTTCCCCTTCCCGATCGACCTGCTGCAGGCCTGGGCGAGCGGCAGCCCGGCGAAGCCGGGGTGACCGGCGCCGCTCACGCCTTGAGCTTGTAGCCGCGGGCGATCAGCACATGGCAGAGCGCCAGAAGCGCCGCGTTGACGGCGAGCATGACCGCGACGCCGGTCCAGACCGGTCCGTCGGCGCGGCCGATGAAGCCGTAGCGGAAGCCATCGATCATGTAGAAGAACGGGTTCCACAGCGCCACGCCATGCCACGGCTCCGGCAGCCGCGAGATCGAATAGAAGGTGCCGGAGAGGAAGGAGAGCGGCGTCACGATGAAATTGGTGACCGCGGCGATGTGGTCGAACTTGTCCGCCCAGATGCCGCCGAGGAGGCCCAGCAGCGACAGCAGCAGCGAGGCGGCGAGCGCGTGGAAGAGGACGAAGGAAGGCGCGTAGACGCGCAGGGGGACGAAAAACGCCATCGCCGCCGCGACGACGAAGCCCACCAGCACGCCGCGCGTCACGCCGCCCAGCGCGAAGCCCCAGGTGAGCTCGCCCGGGCTCAGCGGCGGCATCAGCACGTCGACGATGTTGCCCTGCACCTTGGCGATCATCAGCGAGGAGGATGTGTTGGCGAAGGCGTTCTGCGCCATCGCCATCATCACCAGCCCCGGCGTCAGGAACTCGGCGTAGGAGACGTCGCCGACATGGCGCTGCTGGCCGCCGAGCGCCAGCATGAAGATGGCGAGGAAGAGCAGCGTCGTCACCACCGGCGCCGCCACCGTCTGCGTCGACACCTTGAGGAAGCGCCGCACCTCGCGCAGATAGAGCGTCCAGAAGCCGAGCCAGTTGACCGCGCCGAAGCGGCGCAGGCGGGGAGCGAGTTCCGACATGGCGCGAGAGTAGGCGCCGCCGCGGCGGGCAGGCAAGCCGTTCCGCCGGCTTGCCTCTCGCGCACCGGCAGCCCAACCGACTAGGATCGCGCCATGGCGTCCCGCCCCCGCCGCGGCCCCAAGCCCGCCACCGCCGCCCATCTCGAGAACGCGGCGCTCCACTATCTCGAGCGCTTCGCCAGCTCGAGCGGCAATCTCAGGCGCGTGCTGCTGCGCAAGGTGGCGCGCTCGGCGCGGATCCACGGCAGCGATCCCGCCGAAGGCGAGCGCATCGTCGACGAGATCATCGCGC
>JASHTP010000314.1 GCA_030040495.1 Alphaproteobacteria bacterium | reverse complement strand
CGGTAGCGCCGGCGCAGCGCCAGCCGGACGAGCACCACGACCGCGACGAGCGCGAGCCAGCCGAAGAGCCAACCATGCGGGTACGACCGCCACAGCGCCGCCGCAACGATGGCCGCGTTGACGAAATTGGCCGGGATGGCGAAGGTGCCGGCATAGAGCAGCCCGACCTGCTCGGACAGCACGTCGGGCGCATCGGTCCCGCCGGGATCCGGGGCGGTTGAGCGTGCGAGCATCCTCATCAAGCCCCTTCGCAACGGCTTGGACGGGCGACCGGGCGCCGTGCCCGGTCGGCGGCCGGAAGAGACCGCGCGCAGGCGGCACGCGCGCGGCGATCCCGATCGGATGGTATCACCGATGGGACTTTTAGGCGGTATGGTATTACCGGCTGGTTACCGGCCGATGCCGAGGCAAGCTGCCGGGGGGCGGTCCGGCCGGCCCGGCGGTCAGCGCAGCTTGTCGCGGTCGTAGCCGGCGATGCGCTTATAGGCGTCGGTGATGGCCACCAGCTCCTCGCGGCTGATCACCGCGTCGATCGAGGTGAAGGGCTTGTCGCCGGTGTGCTTATAGACCTCGCCGAGGATCAGGTCGGGCGGGGTCGAGCGGTTGGTGCGCACCACCTTGGCGGTGGCCTCGAGCCGGCGCCCTTCATAGGCCCTGAGCGCGGCTTCCGGCTCGGAACCTTGGGCGAGGCAGTCGGCGAGCGCGCGCGCGTCGAGGATCGCCTGGCCGGCGCCGTTCGAGCCGCGCGGATACATCGGATGGGCGGCATCGCCCAGCAGGGTCACGCGGCCGAAGCTCCAGCGCCGCAGCGGATCCTTGTCGACCATGGGATATTCGAGCGTGACCTCGGCCCGGCGCAGGAATTCCGGCACGTCGAGCCAGTCGAAATGCCAGTCCCGCATCGGACCGATGAAATCCTCGAGCCGGCCGGCGCGCGCCCAGTTCCAGCGCTCGTATTTCGGCGTCTCGATCTCGACCACCCAGTTGACGAGCTGGCGCCCCTCGCCGTCGATGTCGCGGCGGATCGGATAGATCACGATCTTGGCGTGGGTGAACCAGCCGCAGCGGATCATGGCGGCGCCGCCGAGGATCGGCTTCCAGCGCGTCACGCCGCGCCACATGTTGACGCCGGAATAAATCGGCTCGCCCTCGTCGGGATAGAGCTGCTTGCGGATGGTGGAATGAATGCCGTCGGCGCCGACGACGCAGCGCCCGCGCTGCGGCGGCAGCGCCTCGCCGCTGCCGAAGCGACGGAAATGGACGGTGCCGTTCTCCGCGGCGCCGATGCATTGCCAGCCGAGATGGAGCCGGTCGGCGCCGGCCGCGCCGACGAAGGCGTCGCGCAACACCAGATGCAGATCGCCGCGATGGATGGAAATCTGCGGCCAGGCATAGCCGGCGGCGCGGCCGAGCGGCTCCTTGTAGATGAGCTGGCCGAAGCGGTTGAAGAAGGCCGCCTCCTCGGTGAGCACGCCGAGGCCGGCGAGGCGGTCCTGCAGCCCGAGCGCGTCGAGCTCCTTCATCGCGTGCGGCAGCAGGTTGATGCCGACGCCGAGCGGCTTCAGCTCCGGCGCCGCCTCGTAGATGCGGCAGGCGATGCCGGCGCGCTGCAGCATCAGCCCCAGGCTCAGCCCGCCGATGCCGGCGCCGACGATGAGCACCTCGTCCATGGGCTTCAGCGTCCCCTGAAGATCGGCTTGCGCTTCTCGACGAAGGCGGCGACGCCTTCGAGATGGTCGTCGGTGGCAGCCGCGGCGGCGAGCCCTTCGGCCTCGCGATGCGACTGCTCGTCCCAGGAACTTTCGAGCGAGGCGCGGATCAGCTGCTTCGCCCGGCCCAGCGCCACCGTCGGGCCGTCGGCGAGCCGGCGCGCGAGCTTCATCGTCTCCTCCGCCAGCGCGGCGCGCGGCACCACCCAGTTGAGGATGCCGATCTCCAACGCCCGCGCCGCGGTGAAGCGCTCGCCAAGCAGCGCGATCTCGAGCGCGCGCCGCTCGCCGACGATGCGCGGCAGGAAATAAGTGGCGCCGCCATCGGCGGAAAGCCCGATATGGCGGTAGGCGAGGGTGAAGTAGGCGTCGTCGCTGGCGATGGCGAGGTCGCAGGCCAGAATCATGCTGAGGCCGAAGCCGGCAGCGGCGCCCTGCACCGAGGCCAGCACCGGCTTCGCCATGCGACGCAGATGGTAGATCGTCTGATGCGCCTTGACGACGCGCATCTCGAGCCGCGCCACGTGCCCGGCGCGGTCCTCGATCAGCGATTTGTGGAAGCCCTTGACGTCGCCGCCGGCCATGAAATGCTCGCCGGCGCCGTCGATGACGACGCAGCGCACCGCGGGATCGCGCTCGAAGCGCCCGGTCGCGGCGATGAGCCCATCGGTCATTTCCGGCGTGAGCGCGTTGAGCGCCTCGGGACGGTTGAAGGTGATGCGGCCGATCCCGTCCTTGACCTCGCTCAGCACCGGCTCCGCCATGGCGCCCTCCCCTGGTTTTTCCCGCCGGAGTACAGCATTTCCGCAGGAACGGCGCCAGACGCATGTGGCGCTTGCGTTTTGCCCGCGGCGACGCGACCCTGACGCCGGCTCAGGGAGGGAATGCGGCGATGCTGACGACGCGCTTTACGCAGATGTTCGGGGTCGAGCACCCCATCGTCCAGGGCGGCATGCAATGGGTCGGCCGCGCCGAGCTGGTAGCGGCGGTGGCCAATGCCGGCGCGCTGGGGTTTCTCACCGGCCTCACCCAGCCGACGCCCGAGGATCTCGCCAAGGAAATCGAACGCTGCCGCGGCCTGACCGGCAAGCCGTTTGGCGTCAACCTCACCATCCTGCCGACGATCAAGCCGGTGCCTTACGACGAGTACATGGACGCCATCATCCGCTCCGGCGTCAAGATCGTCGAGACCGCCGGCAACAACCCGGAGAAGTACATCCCGGTCTTCAAGGCGGCCGGCGTCAAGATCATCCACAAATGCACCGCGGTGCGCCACGCCTTGAAGGCCGAGCGCCTCGGCGTCGACGCGGTGTCGATCGACGGCTTCGAATGCGCCGGCCATCCCGGGGAGGACGACATTCCGGGCCTGGTCCTCATCCCGATCACCGCCGACAAGCTCAAGATCCCGTTCATCGCCTCGGGTGGCTTCGGCGACGCGCGCGGGCTGGTGGCAGCGCTGGCGCTCGGCGCCGACGGCATCAACATGGGCACGCGCTTCATGGCGACGAAAGAAGCGCCGATCCACGAGGCGATAAAGCGCAAGCTGGTCGAGAGCGACGAGCGGCAGACGGCGCTGATCTTCCGCACCATGCGCAACACCGCGCGCGTCCACAAGAACAGCGTCGCCGACAAGGTGATTGAGATCGAGCACCGGCCCGGCAGCAGCTTCGAGGACGTGCGCAACTTCGTCGCCGGCGTCAAGGGCCGCCACGTGCTCGAGGCGGGCGAGCTCGATTACGGCATCTGGTCGGCCGGCATGGTGCAGGGCCTGATCCACGACGTGCCGAGCGTCGAGGCGCTCGTCCACCGCATCGTGCGCGAGGCCGAGGCGATCATCGAAGAGCGGCTCGGCGGGATGATCCGGCCGCAGGCGCGCGCGGCGGAGTAGAAAGGCTGCGGCCTCGTCTTGCAGCTTCCAGCTGCAGTTGCGGGAGATCGGAACGCGCCCTAGGACGAAGCCGAACGACCGAAGCCCGGGATCCGCTGCCGGATGAGGTCCAACAGCGCCGTCGCGTCGACCGCCGTCCGGCCCTGCGCGGCGCGCTTCAGCGTCGCCGCGGTGATCAGCCTCAGCCGCGCCGCATGCAGCACCGCCAGCGCCGTGACGGGATCGCCGCCGCAGACCCGGGCGTAGACCTCGCCGATCGCGGGGCCGACGAGCCCGATCGCTTCCAGGATCAGCAGCGGGGTGAAGGGGCCGAACTCGGCCTGGGGATCGGCGGCCGCTACCGCCTTGACCATGGCGATGCAGGCCTCCGCGGCGGCGCGGTCGCCTTGGACCAGCTTGAACACCGCCTTTGCCGGCGTGTCCTGGAGATCGATGCGATCGCTCGGGCGGGACGCCCGCGACGTGATCCAGGCGGGAGAGGGAGCCTTGCCCTTGGGCGGCTTCGTCACCCGCCGCCCCGCACCGCCGGCCGCTGCAGCGCCTCCCACACGCGCCGCGGTGTCGCCGGCATGTCGATGTGGCGCAGCCCGGTCCTGGCGTGGAGCGCGTCGACGATGGCGTTGATCACCGCCGGCGGCGCGCCGATGGCGCCGGCCTCGCCGGCACCCTTGACGCCGAGCGGGTTCGCCTTGCACGGCACGTTGTGCGTGGCAAAGGAGAAGGACGGCAGATCGTCGGCGCGCGGCATGGCGTAGTCCATGAAGGAGCCGGTGAGGAGCTGGCCGCTCGCCTCGTCATAGACGGTGTACTCGATCAGCGCCTGGCCGATGCCCTGCACGACGCCGCCATGGACCTGGCCTTCGAGCATGATCGGATTGATGGTGCGGCCGAAATCATCGACGATGGTGTAGCAGTCGACGGCGACCACGCCGGTCTCGGGGTCTATCTCCACCTCGACGATGTGGCAGCCATTGGGGAACGTGGCGGCCTGGGGCACGCGTTGCCGGGTGACGTCGAGGCCGGGCGCCATGCCCGCCGGCAGCTTCGCGGGATCGCGCGCCGCCTTGGCCACGTCGAACAGGTCGAGCTTCAGGTCGGTGCCGGGGACGAAGAAGCGCGCCTCCTCGAACTGCACATCGGCGGCCGCCGCCTCGAGCAGATGCGCGGCGAGCGCGCGGCCCTTGTCGATCACGTCCTGCGACGCCTCGTAGAGCGCCGAGCCCGCGACCGGCAGCGCGCGCGATCCGCCGGTGAGCCCGGCCGGCGTGCGGTCGGTGTCGCCCATGACCACGTCGAGCCGGTCGGGGTCGACGCCGAGCCGGTCGGCCACCACCTGTTTGTAAGCGGTGATGAGGCCGGTGCCGTATTCGACATTGCCCATGACCAGCTCGATGCGCCCTTCCTTGAACTCGATCGAGGCGGTCTCCGGCAGCCCGCCGCCGCAGCGCTCGGTGTAGGTCGCCATGCCGATGCCGCGCAGCCTGCCGCGTCGCTCCGTCTCGGCGCGGCGCGCGGCGAAGCCCGGCCAATCGGCCGCCTTCATGGCAAGGTCCATCACTCGCTCGAACTCGCCGGAATCGAAGACCAGCTTGGTCGCCGAGGTGTAGGGCATGGCGCCGGGCGGGATGAAATTGACGCGGCGGATCGCGTCGGGGGCCATTCCCATGTCGCGCGCCGCGGCGTCGACGAGCCGCTCCATGAGATAGGCCGCTTCCGGCCGCCCGGCGCCGCGATAGGCGCAGACCGGGACGGTGTTGGTGCAGACGCCCTTGACGTTGATGTGGATCGCCGGCGTGGTGTAGAGGCCGGAGACGAGATCGCTGGAGCGGGTCGGGATGAACGAGCCCAGCGGCGAGAGATAGGCGCCGAGATTGGCCAGCGTGGTGACGCGCAAGCCCAGGAAGCGGCCTTTCTCGTCCATGGCGAGCTCGGCGCGGGTGACATGGTCGCGGCCCTGGTTGTCGGAGAGGAAGCCCTCGGAGCGGTCCGCCTGCCACTTCACTGGTCGCGCGAGCTTGCGGCTCGCCCAGACGGCGAGCGCCTGCTCGGGATAGACGAAGGCCTTCATGCCGAAGCCGCCGCCGACATTGGGCGTCACCACGCGCAGCTTGTCCTTGCCGATCTTGAGGATAGTCTCGGCGATGGGATCGCGCACGAGATGCGGCCCCTGCGTCGTGGTGTAGAGCGTCGAGCGGCCGGTGGCCGCGTCGTACTCGGCGAGCGCGTTGCGCGGCTCCATTGAATTCGCGACGACGCGATTGTTGACGATCTCGAGCGTGGTGACGCGCTTCGCCCTGGCGAAGGCGGCCTCGGTCGCCTTCGCGTCGGTCATGTCGTTGTCCCAGTCGAAGACCAGGTTGCCGGGAATGTGGTCGAAGAGCTGCGGCGCGCCCGGGGCGGTGGCGGCGCGCAGGTCGGTCACCACCGGCAGCTCCTCATAGCCGGCGTCGATCGCTTCGGCGGCGTCGCGCGCCTGAGCCAAGGTCTCGGCGACGATGAAGGCGACGGGCTGGCCGACATGGCGCACCTTGCCGATCGCCAGCAGCGGCCGCGGCGTGTCGTGCCGCGACTTGCCGTCGCGGCTGGTCAGCGGATGGGTGCAGGGCACGTCGCCGAGCTTCTCGGCCGCGACATCCTCGCCGGTCAGCACCAGCAGCACGCCAGGCATGCGCCGGGCGTCGGCGGCGTCGACCCGCAGCAGGCGCGCATGCGCCACGGGCGCGCGGAGCACCGCGGCGAACGCCATGCCGGGCAGCGCGATGTCGTCGGTGTAGCGGCCCTTGCCGGTGAGCAGCCGCAGGTCCTCGTACCGCCGCAGCGGTTGACCGATGCCGAATTTCACGGTGGCGGGTACTCCTCTGGTCCAGGCTCGGAGAGACATGCCGCGCTTTCGCCGCGATTTCAAGACGGGTCCACGCCGCCGCATTGCTACGAGCGAGCGAGCTCGGCATCTGCGGGGTGCGGCGTCGCCGCGCGAGCGGGAAAGGCGCATCTTCCATGGCGGCGACGGCGGCCGGAGCGCTTTGCCCCTCCGCGGTACGCCGCGCGGGCCCGGCGGCTCGACCCGTCGGCGCCACTAACCGAACGTAAACCTCTTCGCGGTTCGATCATGCCCGGGTCCGGCAGGTGGCCCTCCTTGAGGGACGGTCGCGCAGGCGGGGGGATCGCCCGTCGCGCCTCGTGCGACCGCCGGCAATGAAACATGCAGCCATCGAAACGGGGCGCCGCGACAATGTTTCTCGACCATATCGGTTTCAACCGGCTGAAGATCTCGACGAGGATCTTCGGCGGCTTCGCCTCGGTTCTCGTGCTGGTGCTGGCGATGGGCGCCGCGAGCACCTTCACCTCGCTTTCGACGCTCGGCCGCTTCGACGATTACGAGCGCGAAGCGGCGATCACCACTCAGGCTCTGCAGATCGAAAACGACATCGGCGATCTCGACCGCAGCGCCCACCAGCTCATTGCCACCGGCAGCGATGTCGATGCTCGCAGCGCGGCGGCGGCCGAGGACCGGCTGGCGAAGGAGATCGGCGGCCTCCTCGCCGTGCTCGCCGCGCCCGAGCGGCGGCAGACGGTGAGCGCGCTCGATCAGAGCGTAAAGGCCTATGGCACGATGCTCGACAAGGTGATGCAGCTGCGCCGCGAGCGTCAGCGTCTCGTCACCGAGACGCTGCCCTCGACCGGCGGCGAGCTGGGGAAATCGATGGCGGCCATCCTCGCCGCCGCGAAGAAGGCGCAGGAGCTGAGCGGCGCCGCCTTCCTGGAGGCAGCGCAGGACAAGCTCGCCGCGCTCACCGACCAGCTCGGAAAATACATCGCCCGCTCGGACGCCTCGCTTCTGCCGCATCTGACCGAACTCGAAAACGAGGTGAAGTCGACGATCCACGACACCGCCGATCAAGTCGACGACGCCGGTATCAAGTCGCAGCTTCAGGATCTGGCGAAACTCGATGCGGGCTACGCCGGGAACGTCGCCGAGCTCCTGACCGTCACCGCCAAGGCCGACGACGCCGTCCGCAGCGAGCTGCAGCCGGCCGGACAGGCCATGGCGCAGGCGGCACGGCGAATCCGCGACGACGCGGTGAAGGGTCAGGTCCAAGCGCGCGACTCCTCCAAGGCGGAGATGTCGCGGTCGCAAATGCTGATGCTCGGCCTCGCCGCCGGTTGCATCCTGCTCGGCGTGATTCTCGCCTGGTCGATCGGCCGCAGCATCACGCTGCCGATGAGCGCGATGATCGCGATCATGCGGCGCCTGGCCGGAGGCGACATCGGCGTCGCGATCGACGGCACCGACGGCCAGGACGAGATCGGCGACATGGCGCGGGCGGTCGCGGTATTCAAGGAGAACGCGTTCGAAAACCGGCGGCTCCAGGAAGAGCAGCGCGCGGCAACGGCGCGGCGGCACGAGGAGCGGCGGCAGCTCGCCGACGGTTTCGAGGCGGCGGTGAAGACCGTGGTCGAGAACCTCTCGGTCGCGGCGAAGGAGATGCAGGACACGGCGAGCTCGATGGCAGCGACGGCGGAGGAGACGACGCGCCAGTCGACCGCGGTCGCAGGCGCCTCGGAGCAGACCACCAACTATGTGAAGACGGTCGCCGCTTCGGCGGCCGACCTGTCGACCTCGGTGAGCGAGATCGGCAGGCACGCCGCGCAATCGACCGATATCGCCGGCAAAGCGGTCGAGGAAGCGCGAGGGACCAACGAGACCGTGCGGAGCCTCGCCGACGCGGCGGAGAAGGTCGGCCAGGTGATCGAGATCATCGGCACGATCGCCGCCCAGACCAACCTGCTCGCGCTCAACGCCACGATCGAGGCGGCGCGCGCCGGCGAAGCCGGCAAGGGCTTCGCCGTGGTCGCCACCGAGGTCAAGGCGCTGGCCACCCAGACCGCCAAGGCGACCAAGGACATCGAGGCCCAGATCGCCGGGATGCGGGGGGCGACCGGCCAGACCGTGGCGGCCATCGACCGCATCGCCGCCACCATTCAGGAGATCAGCACGATCGCCGCCGGCATCGCCGCTTCCGTCGAGAAGCAGGGCGCGGCCGCCCAGGAGATCACGCGCAACGTGCAACAGGCCGCAACGGGCACGCACGAGGTCGGCATGAATATCGGCGGCGTGATGCGCGCGGCGGTCGATACCGGCTCCGCCGCCCAGCAGGTGTTGAATTCGGCCGCCGCTCTCGCAACCCAGTCCGACAATCTCCGCAAGGAAGTGCAACAGTTCGTGACGCAGGTCCGGGCGGCCTGACCGCTTCCGGCCCATCGGCCCGGTCCCGCCTCAGCCGAAGCGGTTGGACCGGCCGCCCGTGAACGTCACATCTGCGGCGTCTGGTTGGCCTGATCGACCTGCCAGCCCTGGAAGAGCTGGATGCCCATCGCCTGCCCGACTTTGATCGCCTCGCGCCGACCGCAGCGCGTCAGGATGATGCGCCCTTTGCCGCAATCGGCGATCGCGGCGCAAAGCTCGCGCAGCGTGCCGTCGTCGAGCTGCAACAGCGCGTCGTCCCATACGACCTTGACGTAGTCGACGTCGAAACGGCGGAAATTGATGAAAGGCAGCGCCTTGTAGAGCACGCCGTCGAGGCAGCGCTGATAGCCGCGCCGCTTCAGCCCTTCCGACAGCTTGAGGAAGGCGGGCAGGTCGGACCAGAGGTCGGCGAGCTGGACCTCGAGGATGATGCGGTCGCGCCAATCGGTCGGACGCAGATCGTCGAAGGTGGTGAATTCCGGCGACAGCAGCGTGGCGAGATTGATGTTGACGCTGAGCGGGCGCTGGAAATTGGTATGGTCGCGCAGCAGCGTCGACAGCATGTAGCGGTCGAGCCAGCGCATGAGATAGAGGAAGAGCTGACGGTCCTTGGCGAGATCGAAATTGTCGCCGACGGCGCTGCGCAACCGCTCGATCGAGAAGAAGAACTCGTCGAAGCGCGCCTCCGGCGGCTTGCCCGGCGCCATGTCCCAGACCGTCTGCCGGCGGCCCATGGTCGAGAGATCGATGCGGCTCACCGCGGCGATGAGCTCGCTGGCGCGGGCGGAATCGAGCGGCCCGGTCTCGCCGCTCGCCGCCAGGTGCACTGGCGGCGGTCGTTCGGCGCGCCGCTTGCCCTCGCTCTCCCGGATCTCTTCGAGCGCGTCGACAAGATGCGAGTAGTACACCTCGAGATCGAAGGCGGCGCAGAAATCCGCCTGCTCGGCGCCTTCGCGCGCCAGCGGATCGTCGTTGAAGAGATAGCGCAGCAGCGCCGTCGTCTCCTCGATTGCCTTGCGCGTGATGCCCTTGCAGATCATCACCACGTCGCCGTTGCGCAACGCGAAGAGGCGGCCGGGATATTGCGCGATCACCTCCTGCAGCATGTTGGCGACGATTTGCATGTGCTTGTCGCGGCGGTGCGAGCGGTGCAGCCGCGACAGGCGGAAGATGAGGGCGCGCTGGCCGGAGGGCGCGGCCGCCACCTGCGGGAGATAGGTGAAGAGCGCCTCCTCGCCGGGGATGGTCGGACGCGGCGGCGCCGCGGCGGCCGATTTGACGCCGTAGGGCGTGGCCGCGCCTTTCGACAAGCCCGTTGTGCCCGGGCGAACGCTCCGCATGCCGCGTCCTTGCTCCCGCCTCGGGCGACATGCACGAGGTGAATCGCAAAGCTGCCTCGGCGCGGTTAAGGTTTGCCTAAAACCCGGCGGAATTTCCACCGCGCAGCGAAAGGATGGAGGGAACAGAGAGCATGACGGGTATTCTTCGCGGCATCAGGGTGCTGGATTTCGGCCGTTACATCGCCGGCCCGTATTGCGCGGCACTGCTCGCCGAGCACGGCGCCGAGGTGATCCGCATCGAGAAGCGCGAGGGCAGCGAGGACCGCTTCGTCAGCCCGGTCGGCGCCGACGGCGTCGGCGCGCTCTTCCTGCAGATGAACCGCAACAAGCGCTCGCTCACCCTCGACCCGATGATCCCGGCCGGCCAGGAGGTCGTACGCCGCCTGGTGCGTACCGCCGACGTGGTGGTGGCCAACCTGCCGCCGCCGACCTTGCGCGCCATGCGGCTCGACTATGAGAGTCTCGCCGCGCTGAAGCCCGACATCATCCTCACCACCAGCTCGGCCTATGGCGATGGCGGCCCCTATGCCGAACGCGTCGGCTTCGACGGCGTTGGCCAGGTGATGTCGGGCGCGGTCTACATGACCGGCGAGTCCGACCGGCCCTATCGCGCCTGGGTGCCCTGGGTCGATTTCGGCACGGCGCTGCATTGCGCCTTCGGCACCTTGGCGGCGCTGATGGCGCGGCGCGAGACCGGCCGCGGCCAGAAGGTCGAAGGCGCGCTCCTCGCCACCGCCGTCACCTTCACCAACGCCATGCTGATCGAGCAGGCGGTGATCGAGGCCAACCGCGTGCCCAGCGGCAATCGCGGCCAGACCGCGGCGCCGGTCGACCTCTTCCGCACGCGCGACGGCTGGATCATCTGCCAGGTGGTGGGCGAGCCGCTCTACCGGCGCTGGGCGCGGCTGATGGGCGAGCAGCACTGGCTCGCCGATCCCCGCTTCAAGGACGATCTCCGCCGCGGCGAGCATGGCAGCATCATCAGCGAGCGCATGCAGCGCTGGTGCGAAGGCCACAGCACCGAAGCCGCGCTCGAGATCCTCGGCCGGGAGAAGATCCCGGCGGCGAAGGTGCTGACGCCGCAGGAGGTGCTCGACGACCGGCAGGTGCGGGCGATGGGCTTCCTAGAGCCGTTGGATTATCCCGGCCTGCCGCGCCCGGCGCCGGTCGCCAAGGCGCCGGTGTGGCTTTCGGCGACGCCGGGCGGCGTCCGCCACCGCGCACCGCTCCTGGGCGAGCACACCGATGCGATCCTGGCCGAGCTCGGCTACGACGAGGCGGGGATCGCCGAGCTGCGCCGGACGGGAGCGGTCTGAGCCGGTTTACGCCGCGGTAACCATGATCTGCTACCTCCTTGGCCATGACAGGCAACGCGCCACCGGCGGAGCTCCGCGTCCGCCCGGCGAGGCCCGGCGACGTGCCGGCGCTCTTCCGCATGAAGCTCGACCTCGCGACCGCGGAAGGCAATGAAGGCATCATGCGCGCCACCGAGCGCGACTGGCTGCGCGACGGCTTCGGTCCGGACGCGCGCTTCCGCAGCTTCGTCGCGGAAGTGGCGGAACGGCCGGTCGGCATGGTCACCTTCAGCGAGATCTACATGACCGCGCTGGGCGGCCCGATCTTCTCCATCCAGGATCTCTATGTCGAACCTGGCCGGCGCCGGCTCGGGGCCGGCCGGGCGCTGCTGGCCGCGGTCGCCGCGGCGGCGCTCGAACGCGGCATACCGCTGATCGAGCTCGCCGTCATGGACGTCAATCCGGCGCGAAAATTCTACCGCCGCCTCGGCTTCCGCCATCTCGAGGAATGCCTGACCTACGCCATCGGCGGCGAGCCGATGCTGGCGCTGGCGCTGCCAGCGGGGCGCGAAGCGTAAAACAACCGTTAACCACTCCCCGATATGCTTGGCACCAACGAACTGCCTGGCCGAGCGGGGGCCTGATGCTGAAACGCCTGTCGGCGACGCTGGCGCCCACCTATCGGGCGATCGATTGGTTCATTCCGGATTCGCTGAGGACGGACGCGGCGACGCTCGGTCGCGCGCGCATCTTCGTCTTCAGCCATCTCTTCGGGCCGGCGCTCGGCCAGAGCATCAGCGTCTATCTCTGGCTGCTCGATCCGCACCCGGGCTACGCGTTCTGGGTGATCGTGAGCCTGATCACCTCCTTCTGGCTGCTGCCCTTCGCCCTAAAACTCACCGGTCGGCTCATTCCGCTCGCCTTCCTCACCGTCGAGGACCTGACCTTCGTCACCCTCTTCGGCTCCTACCAGTATGGCGGCGTCAGCTCGCCCTTCCTGCCGTGGCTGTTGAACGCGCTGCTGCTCGCCTTCTTCTATCTCGGCGACCGGCCGAAGCTGCGCTACAGCGTGCTCGGCATGTTCTCGCTCAACGTACTCGGATTCTATGCGGTCTACGCCGTCACCGGCAGCTTCCCCGAGCGCGTGCCGATCGAGAAGATGTCCGGCCTCGGCATCACCTCGGTGCTTTCCGCCACGGTCTACATGTCGATGATGGCGCTCTACTATGCCAACCTCGTCGCCTCCCAGTCCCAGATCGAGCACGAGGTGCAGAAGCATCGCGCCACCGCCATCAAGCTGCGCGAGGCCAAGGAGGAGGCCGAAAAGGCCAACCGGCAAAAGTCGGAATTCCTCGCCAAGATGAGCCACGAGCTGCGCACGCCCTTGAACGCCGTCATCGGCTACAGCGAGATGCTGCTCGAGGATGCCGAGGCCAACGGGCGCAAGGAACAGCAGATCGCCGATCTCCGCCGCATCAAAAGCGCCGGCAAGCATCTGCTGTCGCTGGTCACCGACGTGCTCGACCTCTCCAAGATCGAGGCCGGCAAGATGGAGCTCGCCGCCCAGCCCTTCGATTTCAGCGGCTTCATCGACGACGTGGTCGCGACCTGCCGGCCGCTGGTCATGGAGAACGGCAACGAGTTCGTCATCGAGCGCGGCGCCGATCTCGGCACCGTCGTCGGCGACCAGACCAAGCTGCGCCAGGCCGTGCTCAATCTCTTGAGCAACGCCGCCAAATTCACCAAGGCGGGGCGCGTCATCCTGACCGCGTCGCGCTCGGCCGGGACGGAGGGCGACTGGATCGCCATCGCCGTCCGCGACACCGGCATCGGCATCAGCCGCGAGAACCTGCCGAAGCTGTTCCAGAACTTTAATCAGGCCGAAGCGTCGACCTCGAGCCGCTACGGCGGCACTGGCCTCGGCCTCGCCTTGAGCCAGAAGCTCTGCCGCATGATGGGCGGCGAGATCACGGTGGAGAGCGCACCGGGCGAGGGCTCCTGCTTCACCGTGCGGGTTCCTGCCGTCGGCGCGCCGCGCCCCTTCGCCGTCGACGCCCCGGCGGACCAGCTCTTCACCGCCGCGGCGCAATGAGCCGCTTCTAGCCGCGACTTCTCACAGAGCCTGGCCGCGGGCGAGCCGGTCCATGTGCCAGCCCTGGAACAGCGTTATCCCGGCGGCCTGGCCGAAGCTCACCGCTTCGGCCCGTTCGCAGCGCATCAGGACGACGCGCACCGGCGCGAGACGCTCGAGCGCGCGGCGCAACTCCAGCTCGTCCTCGGCGTCGAGCGCGAGCAGGGCGTCGTCCCAAACCAGCTTCAGATAGTCGACGCCGAGCATCCGCGCGTCGATCAGCGGCAGCGCGCGATGGCGCACGGCGTCGAGCAGCAGGCGGTAGCCATGCTGCTTCGCCACGTGTCCGGCGAAGACGAAGGCGCCGAAATCCGACCAGATGTCGGCGAGCTGAAGCTCCAACAGGATGTTGCCGCGGGCGCGCATCGGCAGACGCTCCTCGAAGCCCGAGAATTCCGGCGACAGCAGCGTCGCGACGTTGACGTTGAGGCTGAGACTGCGCGTGGCCGCGGGATATTCCCGGGTGAGCAGCGCCAGCACGCGGCGGTCGAGCGCCTGGGTCAGATACTGGAAGAGCCAGCGGTCGTTGGCGAGCTGAAAGTCGGGCGCGAGCGCCTGACCGAGCTCCTCGATCGAGACGAAGAGCTCCTCGAAGATCGGCTGCGGCGTCGCGTCGGGCGGCAGCGACCACACCGTCTGCCGCCGCATGACGCTCGACAGGTCGGCGCGGTTGACGATGCCGAGGATGTCGCCGAGATGCTCGGGGTCGAGCGGCCGCCGCTGGCGCCGCGGCGCGCCGGCACGGCGCGGCTCCAGCTCGGTCGCGGCGCGCTTCGCCTGCACCTCGTCGAGACGCTGCACCAGCGCGAAAAAGCGGTCGTAATCGTGCTCGAGGTCGAAGAGCGAGCAGAACTCGTCGCCGGAATCGTCGTGCTGCGCCAGCGGATCGTCGCTGAACAGGTAGCGCAGCAGCTCGATGGCGCCTTCGAGCGTCTTGCGCCGGGCGCCCTTGCAGGTGACGACGAGGTCGCCGCCGGCGAGCCGGAAGAGGCGTCCGGAGAAGCGCCGAACCACCTCGTCGAGCATGTTGGCCGCGATCTGCAGATGCTTGTCGCGGCGATGGTGGGGCTGCAGCCGCGAGAGATGGAAGAACATCGCGCGCTGGCCGGGACGCACCGCCCCGAGACGCCGCACATGGCGCAGCAGCAGGGTTTCGGCGCCGGGCGGTTTGGCTTCGTTCGACATCGGCGGCATCGTTTCGGCGCAGGCCGCGTCCGGTCCCGCCCTCGGCGCCTCAGGCGCCCTTGGCCAGCAGGAAGGAGATCTTGGTCTTGAGCTCTTCCGGCGCGATCGGCTTGACGATGTAGGCGGGCACGCCCGCCTTCTTCGCGGCGATCACCGAATTGGCGTCGGCGCGCCCGGTGAGCATCAGGAACGGCAGGTCGGGCTTGAGCGCGTGCACGCGATCGAACAGCTCCATCCCCGACATGCCCGGCATGTTCCAGTCGCAGATGACGAGGTCGCACGGCCCCGGCGAATGCTCGAGCTGCTGCAGCGCCTGCTCGCCGCCCTCCGCCTCGATCAGAGTGCCGATCCTCATGCGCCCGAGCATGCGGCGGATCAGCATGCGCATGGTCTGATCGTCATCGACGATCATCACGGTCTTGCCTTCCAGGCTCGGCGCTCCGTTCATCTTCGCGGTCCCTCGTGCAGCGAGCGGCGCCGGTCCGGACGCATGTCCGCCTGACCGGTCACCGGTCCCATTAGACGCTGCCCAGCGTTAATCATTTGCGAAGGCCTGCCGATTTAATGTGCGCGCCCCGCAGCGCCGGACGGCAGGTGGCGGGAGCCGACGAAGCGCACGCACCTTTTGATCGAAGCAAGAACTCCGCCCGGCGGCGGCACATGGTTAACGGCGATCGTCAATAGAAGCCGCGAATGCCGCCAGTATTTATCTCAAATTTTCGCTGATTTACCCAAGTAAACCTTGCGATTTTACGACTTCTTTACGACTTCGCCTCATAATCCTTAACAACAAAGGCCGCCGATCACCGGTAAATCGGTTAACAAGGCGAGCCCACACCGAATGAGGGGGACCTTTGTTTCGGCGGCAGAGACCGGCGGACGAAGGCGGGCGGCAGACGAGAAGCAAGCGGAAGGACGAGACTATGCCGTATATGAGCGAGACGGTGACACCACTGGAGGCCCTGACGGGCAGCCTGCGCGACTATCGCGACCTGCACGGCGCGGATCTGCTCGCTCGCGTCGAGCATTTCTTCCGCTGGCAGGATCTGCGGCGCCAGCATCACGTCTGGCCCTATTCGCGCGCCACCGAAGAGGCACCGAACACCGTGTGCGCCGCCCAGGCGGATACGGGCGAGCGCTTCGCCGGTGTCAATTTCGGCTCGCAGGACTATCTGAGCCTCGCCTCGCACCCCGCGATCAAAGAGGCCGCCAAGGCGGCGGTCGACGAGTATGGCGTGCACAGCGCCGGCTCCGCCGCCTTCATCGGCAACACCAAGTACTCGCTGGCGCTCGAGCGCAGCATCGCCGACTTCCTCGGCATGGAGCACGCGGTGCTCTATCCCACCGGCTGGGCCGCGGGCTTCGGCGTGATCAAGGCGCTGGTGCGGCCCGACGATCACGTGGTGATGGACGGGCTTTGCCACTCCTGCCTGCAGGAAGGCGCCGCCGCCGCCACGCGCAACGTCCATCTGCACGGCCATCTCAACATCGCCTCGGCGCGCCGCCACCTGGCGCGGATCCGCGCGCGCGACGCCGAGAACGCCATTCTGGTGGTGTCGGAGAGCCTGTTCTCGATGGACAGCGACACGCCCGACATCGCCGCCCTCCAGGATCTCTGCCGCGAGTTCAGGGCCACCCTGCTCATCGACTGCGCCCACGATCTCGGCAATCTCGGCGAGGACGGCCGCGGCCATATCGGCCTGCAGCACATGATCGGCCTCGTCGACATCGTCATGGGCAGCTTCTCGAAGACCTTCGCCTCCAACGGCGGCTTCGTCGCCTGCAATTCGCCGGCGGTGCGCGAGTACCTCAAATACTACAGCGCGCCCCAGACCTTCTCGAACGCGCTGTCGCCGGTCCAGGCGGCGATCGTCCTCAAGGCCTTCGACATCGTCAAATCGGCCGAGGGCCGCGCGCTGCGCGCCGACCTCATGGGCAACATCACCTATCTCCGCACCAAGCTGCAGGAGGCCGGCTTCGAGGTCATCGGCGAGCCCTCGGCCATCGTGCCGGTGATGATGCGCGAGGAAGGCCTCGCCCGCATGGTCGCCAGCCGCTTGCCACAGCTCGGCGTGGTCGCTAACCTTGTCGAGTATCCGGCTGTGGCCAAGGGCAGCGCCCGTTTCCGGTTCCAGGTGATGGCCAAGCACAACAAAGCCAACGTCGACGATGTCGTCGTCCGCCTGCGCTCCGCCTATGACGAGGCGCAGCAGGCGTTCCGGCCTTACGGCAAGCTCATCGCGCCGGCCAGCGCCGCGCTCGGCGCCATCATCGGAGCCTGACGGCGATGGCGGCCGAGGGGGGAGCCAAGGGGCGCCTGCTCGCCGTCGACGACAGCGCCGACAGCGCCGATCTGGTGGCGCGCGTCGCCGCCAAATGCGGCTTCGAGGCGCAGGCCACCTCGGACCCGACCCTGGTTCGCGCCCTGGTGATGAGCTGGAAGCCGGAGGTGCTCACCCTCGACCTCTGCATGCCCGAGGCCGACGGGATCGACCTCCTCTCGGTGCTGGAAGAGACCGGCTTCAGCGGCCTGCTCGTCATCATCAGCGGCCAGGACGGCTGGTTCCGCAAGGCGGCGAGCCGGCTCGCCGAGACGCGCGGCCTCAAGGTGGTCGACGATCTCCAGAAGCCGGTCGACATCGCCGCGCTGCGCCAGCTTCTGAACCGCTTGCGCCAGGGAAACTAGAGAGTCGTCAGTTCTCAGTTTTCGGTTGTCAGTTTCCGCTGGCCGGTCGACTGACAACTGACCACTGACCACTGACGACCGAAAACTACTGAAAACTACCGCTTCGCCAGGCAGGCGCTGATCTTGCCGAGCAGCCGCGGCAGATCGACCGGCTTGGTGTCGAAATCGGCGCAGCCGACCTCGGTGCTCTTGTCGCGGTCGCTGGCCAGCGCGTGGGCGGTGAGCGCGATGATCGGGATGTCCGCGGTCGCCGGGTTCGACTTGATGCGCCGCGTCGCCTCCCAACCGTCCATCTCGCCCAGCGCGATGTCCATCAGGATGAGGTCCGGCAGCTCGGTGCCGGCCGCCGAGATGCCGCTCGGCCCGTCGATGGCAAAGCAAAGTTCGAAGCCGTGGCGTTGCAGCCTGCGGCCGAGCATGTCGCGGTTCATTTCGTTGTCTTCGACGAGCAGGATCTTAGGCATTGGCGGCCATCGGTTGGTCGGTTGAAGCGGCATCGGCGGAGGCGGCCCGGACGCGCGGGCAGACGCGGTCGAGCACGCGCACCAGCACGTCGCGGTCGATCGGCTTGACCAGGTGCTCGGCGGCGCCGAGCGCCAGGCCGGTGCGGCGGTCGTCGACGATGGTGAGCATGACCACCGGCACGGTCTCGAGCTCGGCGTCGGATTTGAGCGCGCGCAGCACCTCCCAGCCGTTCATCCCGGGCATCAGCACGTCGAGAATGACGACGGACGGCTTGACGGCGCGGGCGAGGCTCATCGCCTGGCGCGGATCGTCAGCGAGCACCGGGCGGAATCCCTCCTTCATCAGGATGCGCTGCATGAGGTCGAGCACCGCCGGGTCGTCATCGATGACCAGGACGATGTCGCGCCGCTGCGCGGCGTCGGCCTGCGCCGGCTCGCCGGGCTGCTCGGCACCGGCGCGCCGCTGCACCGTCTCGGCGAGCGACGCGGGCAGCCGGATGGTGAAGCAGGAGCCCTGCCCGAGCTCGCTTTCCACCGTCACGTCGCCGCCCATCAGGCGGCAGAGCTTCTGCGTCAGCGCCAGGCCGAGCCCGGTGCCGCCGTACTTGCTCGAGGTCCAGGCCTCGGCCTGGCTGAAATTCTGGAACAGCTTGCGCAGGTTCTCGCGGGCGATGCCGATGCCGGTGTCGCGCACGGAGAGGCGCAGCCAGTCGCCGTCGCGCCGAGCCTCGCGCGTCACGCCGAGGAGGATGCGCCCATCCTTGGTGAACTTGGCGGCGTTGCTGATCAGGTTGAGCGCCGCCTGACGCAGCTTGGTGATGTCGCCCTCGGCCTCGCCGAGTGTCGGCCCGCGCTCGACGACGAGCGCGTTGCCGTTCTTGGCGCAGAGCGGCCGCGCCGCCGCCTCCAGCTCGTCGACCAACCCGTTTAGGTCGAAGCGCTCGTTGAACAGCTCCATCTTGCCGGCCTCGATCTTGGAGAGATCGAGCACGTCGGTGATGAGCGACAGCAGATGCTTGCCCGAGCTGTTGATCTTGGTCAGGTCCTGCACCGCCTGTCCGTCGCCGCCCTCGCCCGCGGCGTCCTCGAGCAGCATCTCGCTGTAGCCGATGACGGCGTTCAAGGGCGTGCGCAGCTCGTGGCTCATCTTGGCGAGGAATTCCGACTTGGCGCGATCGGCGTTTTCCGCTTCCTCCTTGGCCTCGCGCAGCTCGATGGCGGTGGCGCGGTGCTTCTGCACCTCGCGCTCGAGCTCCGACTGGTTGGCGACGATGTTGGCGTAGTAGAGCGCCATCATCGAGACATAGATCGCGGCGCTGATGATCGAGACGATGCCGATGCCGCTCAAGGCGTGCAGCGGCACGTGCTCGGGGAAGGAATGGCCGGCGGCGTAGAATTCGTAGAAGACGGCGACGCCGACCGCGATCATGCCCAGCACCGCCAGGCGCGGCAACAGCGAGGAGCCGAGATAGAGGAAGGCGAGCAGCGGCACGACCACGAGCCAGGCGACGAAGGGCGAGCTGACGCCGCCGTAATGGTAGCAACCCCACAGGATCATGAAGACGAGGTTCGCCACCGAGATCAGCGCCAGCTCGGTGAGCGCGCCGGTGCGCTTCAACAGCCACGGGAACGCCCAATAGACGGTGATCGCCGCGGCCAGCACCCACAGGCCGTAGCCCGGATGCGGGTCGATCAGATAAAGATAGACCGTGATGGTGTGGCCGAGGAACGGCCCGAAGAAGTGCGAGACGAGGAAGATGCGGGCGCGCTGGTGCTGGTCGCGCTCGGCCTTCAGCGCCGGCGGAATGAACCAGTCGAGCAGCGGGTAGATTATCTCCGGAGACAAACGGCGCCGCGAGCCCATCGCTCCTCCTCACCACGGGCTAGAGAATAGTTCCCAGTGGTTAACGGTTTATTGGTTTGGGGCGGCTGCCCGGCCGATTTCGGGGAAAATCCCGGCTCGGCGGGCTGCCGCGGCCGGGGCGATTGCTCGCTGCGGCCGAAGGGCGCATTCGCCGGAAAGGGGGTAGTGGCACCGGCGGCCGGCCCCCACCTCAGGCTGCAGAGGTCACCGAGACCGCCCGCCAGTCACTGTCGAGGTCGCCATGGAAAAGCCCTGCCGCGAGCCGAATTTGGACGAGCTTCTCGACGACGCTGCCATGCGGCTGCTGCTGGCGAGCGACAAGGTCGACGAGGCCGGCCTGCGCACCCTGCTCGGCTCGGTGCGGCGGGGGCGTCCGGGCGCGTCGCCGGCGCGCCGCAACCCCGCCGGCCGTCGCGCCTGAGGCGGCCCGAAGCTCGAGGAGAAGCCGGTGGCGGAGATCGACTGGAGAAGCCTGCTGATCGGGGTGGTGGTCCTGCTCGACCTCGTCGTCTTCGCCGATCTCGCCCGCGACGAGCTGCGCCGGTGGCGCGCCGGGCGCCGGTCGGCGAGCCGCCGCCCGCCGCCCTCTCAGACGAACTTCTCGAGCACGTCCACCGAGCTTTCCCAGCCGATGCGGTCGAAGGTCTCGGCGATCCAGCGGTCGGCGGTCTCGTAGCCGAGATCGTGCAGGTGCTGCAGAAAAGCGCGCTCGGCATTGAGCTTGCTGAGCGCGCCATAGCCGGCGAGCTCCGTCTCGGCCGAGATCTGGTGGAAGCGCACGGTGGTGTAGCGCTCGTCCTCGAGCGCGCCGCTCTCGATCAGGCTCGACACGGTGGCGATGCCGAACATCTCGCGCACGAGGCTGGCGTTGAAGGTCATCTCGTTGATGCGGTTCAGGATGTCGC
>JASHTP010000313.1 GCA_030040495.1 Alphaproteobacteria bacterium | reverse complement strand
TGCAGGTGCTGGTGGTCACGCATTCCCCGCAGGTGGCGGCGCGCGGCATCGACCGCGATCAGGCAGGCCTGGAGCGGATCGAGGAGCGCCTCTTCGCGCTGCGCGCGCTGGCGCGCAAGCACGGCGTGGCGCTCGACGCCCTGCCCGAGCTCCGCGCCGGCATCGCCCGGCGTATCGCCGCGCTCGACGATGGCGGCGAGCGGCTCGCCGGGCTCGCGCGGCGCGAGCAGGAGGCGCGCCGGGCCTATCTCGACGCCGCCGAGAGCGTCGGCCGCCGGCGCCGCCAGGCCGCCAAGGCGCTCGACGAGGCGGTGACCGCCGAACTGCCGCCGCTGAAGCTCGAGAAGGCGCGCTTTCGCACGGTGCTGACGCCGCTCGAGGAGGCCGAGTGGGGCGAGCACGGCAGCGAGCGCGTGCATTTCGAGGTGGCGACCAATCCCGGCGCCGCGCCGGGCCCGCTGGCCCGCATCGCCTCGGGCGGCGAACTGTCGCGCTTCATGCTGGCGCTCAAGGTGGTGCTGGCCCGGACCTCGCCGGTGCCGACCCTGGTCTTCGACGAGGTCGACAGCGGCATCGGCGGCGCTGTGGCGGCGGCCGTGGGCGAGCGGCTGCACCGGCTGGGTCAGGAGCTGCAGGTGCTGGTGGTCACGCATTCCCCGCAGGTGGCGGCGCGCGGCGCGCATCACTGGCGCGTCGAGAAGCGCCAGGCGCAGGCCAAGACCTCGACCCGCGTCGCCGAGCTTTCGGCCGAGGAGCGGCGCGAGGAGATCGCGCGCATGCTCTCCGGCAGCGCCGTCACCGCCGAGGCGCGCGCCGCCGCGGCGAGCCTGATGGCGGGGGCGCGGCCGTGAGCCGTGCGGCGAAGGCGGCGCCGGTCGACGAGCTCGACGAGAAGGCGGCCAAGGCCGAGCTCAAGCATCTCGCCGAGGTGATCTCGCATCACGACCGGCTCTACTACGAAAAGGACGCGCCGGAGATCTCCGACGCCGACTATGACGCGCTGCGCCTCCGCAACGAGGCCATCGAGAAACGCTTCCCGCATCTGGTGCGCGCCGACAGCCCGAGCCGCCGCGTCGGCGCCGCGCCGGCGACCGGATTCGCCAAGGTGACGCATGCGAAGCCGATGCTGTCGCTCGACAACGCCTTCGACGACGAGGATGTGCGCGCCTTCTTCCAGAGCGTGCGCAACTTCTTCCGCCGCAAGGAGGATCTCGAGCGCGTCGATCCCGCGACGATCGATGTGGCGGCCGAGCCGAAGATCGACGGTCTCTCCTGCTCGCTGCGCTACGAGCGCGGCGCGCTGGTGCTCGGCGCGACGCGCGGCGACGGCGTCACCGGCGAGGACATCACCGCCAACGTCAAGACGCTCGACACCGTGCCGCATCGGCTCAAGGGCCGCGCCTGGCCCGACCATATCGAGATCCGCGGCGAGGTCTATATGGAGCATGCCGGCTTCTTCGCGCTCAACGCCGAGCGCGAGCGGGCGGGCGAGCCGGTCTTCGCCAATCCGCGCAACGCCGCCGCCGGCTCGCTGCGTCAGCTCGACTCCGCCGTCACTGCGACGCGGCCGCTCAAATTCTTCGCCTATGCCTGGGGCGAGGCGAGCCGCAGCTTCGCCGCCACGCATTTCGAGGCGCTCGACCAGTTCCGCCACTGGGGCTTCTCGGTCAACAAGCTCTCCCGGCTGTGCCGCGGCGTCGAGGCGGTGCTGGAGTTTCATCGCGAGATGGCGGCGCGGCGCGCCGAGCTGCCCTACGACATCGACGGCGTCGTCTACAAGGTGAACGATCTCGATCTCCAGGAGCGCCTCGGCTTCGCCGCGCGCGCGCCGCGCTGGGCGATCGCGCACAAATTTCCGGCGCAGCAGGCGCAGACCCTGCTCAAGGAGATCATCGTCCAAGTCGGCCGCCAGGGCTCGCTCACGCCGGTGGCGGTGCTGGAGCCGATCACGGTGGGCGGCGTCGTCGTGCAGCGCGCCACGCTCCACAACGAGGACGAGATCGCGCGCAAGGACATCCGCCAAGGCGACACGGTCATCATCCAACGCGCCGGCGACGTCATTCCGCAGGTGGTGGGCGTGGTCAAGGAGCGCCGCCCGCGCGGCAGCAAGCCTTACGTCTTTCCGCACAAATGCCCGATCTGCGGCAGCCTCGCGGTGCGCGAGCCCGGCGAGGCGGTGCGGCGCTGCACCGGCGGCCTGATCTGCGCGGCGCAGGCGGTGGAGCGGCTCCGGCACTTCGTCTCGCGCGACGCCCTCGACATCGAAGGGCTTGGCGAGAAGCACATCGCCGAGTTCTGGGAGGACAAGCTGATCAAGACGCCGGCCGGCATCTTCCGGCTCGACTATGCGGCGATCGCCGAGCGCGAAGGCTGGGGCGAGCAGAGCGCCGCCAAGCTGCGCGAGGCGATCGAGGCGCGCCGCACCATCGCGCTCGAGCGCTTCATCTATGCCCTCGGCATTCCCCAGGTCGGCCAGCAGACGGCGAAGCTGCTGGCGCGGCACTATCGGAGCTTCCGGCGCTGGCGCCAGGCGATGCGCGAGGCGCAGGACCGCGAAGGCGAGGCGTGGCGCGAGCTCAACGACATCCACGGCATCGGCGAGGACACCGCCACCGACATCGCCGGATTCTTCGCCGAGAAGCACAACCTCGCTTTGCTCGACGATCTCCTCGAGGAAGTGACCGTGACCGATTACGAGGGCGCGCGCGCGCCGGCGCATTCGCCGCTCGTCGGCAAGACCATCGTCTTCACCGGCACCCTCACCTCCATGTCGCGCTCGGAGGCGAAAGCGCGCGCCGAGGCGCTCGGCGCCAATGTCAGCGCCAGCGTCTCCGGCAAGACCGACTATCTCGTCGTGGGCGCCGACGCCGGCTCAAAGGCCGAGAAGGCCAAGGCGCTCGGCGTCAAGACGATGAGCGAGGAGGAGTGGCTGGCGCTGGTGCAGGGCGACTGACCGTTGCGTACCAGAGCGTCGCGGTGGCCGCGGTCAGCAGCAGCGGCAGGACCGTGTAGTTGACCGCCTGCCAGCCGGCAACGCCGAAGACGCCGCCCGAGGAGAAGGAGGCGAGCGCCACCACGCCGAAGGTCAGGAACTCGTTCGTCGCCTGAACCTTGGCGCGCTCTTCCGGCCGGTAGGTCGTGGTCAGCAGGGTGGTGCCGCCGACATACATGAAGTTCCAGCCGACGCCGAGCAGCGCCAGCGCGATCCAGAAATCCCAGAGCGCGGTGCCGGAGAGCGAGACCACCGCGCTCAGCAGCAGCAGGCCGGCGCCGATCAGCATGATGCGCGCGACGCCCCAGCGCGCGATCAGGCTGCCGGTGAAGAAGGAGGGCGCGAACATGCCGACGAGGTGCATGCGGATGATGCCGATGGCGTCGTCGCTGCTGTGGCCGCAGGCGACCGCGGCGAGCGGCGTCGCCGTCATGACAAAGGACATGGTGGCGTAGCCGAGCACGCCGTTGGCGAGCGCGGCGATGAAGGCCGGCTGGCGGGCGATGACGCCGAGCGGCCTGCCGCCGCGCCGCCGCTCCTCGCCGGCGCGGGGCGCGGGGATGGCGAGGAAGGCCAGCAGCAGGATCGACAGGCCGGCCAGCGCCGAGATGGCGAGATAGGCGCCGGCGAAGGGCACGGGGGCGAAGAGATCCTTGCTGAAGCCGGCGACCGTCGGGCCGAGCACGGCGGCGGCGACGCCACCCGCCAGCACCCAGGCGACAGCGCGGCTGCGGAGCGACGGCTCGGCCGCGTCCGCCGCGGCGAAGCGGTAATATTGCGCCACCGCCTGGAAGCAGCCCATCAGCGCATTGCCGAGGCAGAAGCCGACGAAGCTCTGGTGGAAGATGGCGACGGTCGAGATCGCGCCGCCGGTGCCGCCGACGAGTGCGCCGGCGACGAAGCCGGCGCGCCGGCCGAATCGCGCCATGAGAAAGGAGGCGGGAATGGTGGTGCTCGCCGTCATCAGGGTGATCAGCGAATAGGGCAAGGTCGCGAGCAGCTTCTCGGGCGCGAGGCTGGCGCCGACGAGGCCGGAAAGCGCCGCCTGGATCGAGGCCGCGGAAAGGTAGAGGCCCTGGCAGAGCGCCAGGATGAGGACGTTCCGCCGCGTGCCCCCGACCATGCTGCTTGCTAGCGCACCGCGCTCGACGCTGTCGAGGCCCGGCGCCGCGCCGCTTCAGCCCCGCGGCAGCTCCTTGCCGTCGTCGCGCAGCCGGACATAGAGGGCGGGGATCACCAGCACCGTCAGCGCCGTCGACGAGGCGAGCCCGAAGATCGGCGAGATAGCGAGGCTTCGTGCTCGTCGACAAGCTCCAGCGCAATCCCGCCTTCGGGAACGTGTTCGCGGTCGGCGTCTGCGTCGCCACTCCGCCCTACGAGCAGACGCCGGTCCCGGTGGGCGTGCCGAAGACCGGCTACATGATCGAATCCATGGTGTCGGCCGTCGCCGAGAACATCGCCGACCTGATGGCGGGGAGTGTGCCGCACCGTGAGCCGACCTGGAACGCGGTCTGCCTTGCCGATTTCGGCGACAGCGGCGTCGCCCTCGTCGCCCTGCCGCAGATTCCGCCACGCAACCTGAACTGGGCGGGCCAGGGCTATTGGGTGCATCTGGCGAAGGTGACCCTCGAGAACTATTTCCTACGCAAGGTGCGGCGCGGCTCGGGCGAGCCCGGCTGCGAGCGCATCATCATGAAGGCGCGCGGCATCAACTGGCTCCGGCCCAAGCCGCCCGCGCCGCCGCCGACGCAAGCGGCGGAATGACCGAACCCGAGGCGATCGCCCATGGCTGAGATCCTGCACCTGCCCTGCCCACATTGCGACACGCTGAACCGCGTGCCGCGCGCAAAGCTCGCCGCCGGCGGAAAATGCGGCGCCTGCCACCGGCCGCTGTTCGAGGCGCATTCGGTCGCCCTCGACACGGCGCGCTTCCTGCGCCAGCTTGACAAGAGCGACGTGCCGCTGCTCGTCGATTTCTGGGCGCCATGGTGCGGCCCCTGCCGCATGATGGCCCCCGAGTTCGAGCACGCCGCGACGCGGCTCGAGCCGGAACTGCGGCTGGTCAAGGTCAATGTCGACGAGGAGCCGGAGCTGGCGCAGCGCTTCCAGGTGAGCAGCATCCCGACGATCGTGCTCGCGCTCCATGGCCGCGAGCGCGCGCGCCGCGCCGGCGCGATGACCGCCGCGCAGCTCGAGAACTGGGCGCGCGCCGAGCTCGCCCGCGAGCGGCAGCCGAGCTAGGCGCGCCGCCGCTCAGCGGCGCCAGTGGTGGCCGTGGAAGCCGAAGCCGACTCCGACAAAGGCCGGGCCGTAATAATAGGCTGGGTAGTAATAGGGATAGGGATAGGCGTAGTAGGGATAGCCATAGGCCGGCGCGCCATAGGCATAGGCCGGCAGGCTCTGCGGCACGCTCTCGCCTTTGGCGGACATGCACTGGATGTAGCCCATGTCGTAGAGCCGCTGCATCTCGCCCGCCGAAAGCTGAGCAGCGTTGACGCCGGCGGCGCTGCCGAACAGCAGGCCGCTGCCGCCGCCGATCGCTGCGCCGAGCGCCGGGTTGCCCGCTGCCGCGCCGATGGCGGCGCCGGCCGCGGCGCCCACCACGGTGCCGACCGCGGCGCTGTTGACCGCGCTCTGAGTGGCTGCGGCCGCCGGCGAGCTGTTGCCGATCTGCTGCGAGGCGTATTGGCGGCAGACGGCATCGTCCTGCTGGAACGCCTCGAAGCTCTTGTCCTTGCCCGGCAGGGCCATCACGCTCGGCCCGGCCGGCGGGGCCACGGCGCAGGCGCCGAGCGCCAGCGTGCCGGCAAGAACGACCGGACGTGCGATGCGAATCATGGAGGCCTCCTTCTAAAAGATGGATGCCACGCGCCGGAAATCTAGCACAGTGCCGCCGTGCGGCGCAGCGGGCTCGCGCGATCGTGAAGCCGCGTGTCCTCAGCCCTCGCCGAGCGGGCGCGTCGCCGCTTCGAGCCAGGATCGCGTCGCGGCATCGACCAGCGGCGCGATCTCGGCGCGGACCCGCGCGTGGTAGGCATCGAGCCAGGCAATCTCGGCATCGTTGAGCAGGGCCGGCTCGACCAGGGCCCGGTCGATCGGCGCGAGGGTCAGCAGCTCGAAGCCCAGCAGCTCGCGCTCGCCGCCCGCGGCGGCGCCGAGCGGCGTCACCACGACGAGATTCTCGATGCGGATGCCGTAGGCGCCGGTCTTGTAGTAGCCGGGCTCGTCGGAGACGATCATGCCCGGCAGCAAAGGCTGGCTGTTGGGCAGCTTCGAGATGCGTTGCGGCCCTTCATGGACGGCGAGATAGCTGCCGACGCCGTGGCCGGTGCCGTGATCGTAGTCGAGCCCCGCTTCCCACAGCGCGCGCCGCGCCAGCACGTCGAGCTGCGAGCCGCTGGTGCCGTTGGGAAAGCGGCAGGTGGCGAGCGCGATGTGGCCCTTGAGCACGCGGGTGAAGCGGTCGCGCATCTCCGCCGCCGGCGCGCCGATTGCCACGGTGCGGGTGACGTCGGTGGTGCCGTCGAGATACTGCGCGCCGGAATCGACGAGATAGAGCGTGCCCGGCTCGAGGCGGCGCTCGCTTCTCGGCGAGGCGCGGTAATGGACGATGGCGCCATTCGCCCCTGCGCCGGAGATGGTGGGAAAGCTGAGATCGCGGAAAAGCTCGCCTTCGCGGCGCAGCTCTTCGAGCCGGTCGGAAGCGGCGATCTCGCCCAGGTTTCCCTGGGCCGCCTTGGCGGCGAGCCAGGCGAGAAAGCGTGTCAGCGCCGCGCCGTCGCGCCGGTGCGCGCGGCGCGTGCCGTCGAGCTCGGTCGCGTTCTTGCACGCCTTGGGCAGCTGGCAGGGATCAGCGGCGCGGTGAAGCTCGGCGCCGGCGGCGGCCAGCGTGTCGAACACCCAGGCGGCGGCGCTGGCGGGATCGGCCTGAACGCGCCGGCGCGCCGCGCCGAGACGCTGCAGCGCCGGCCCGAAATCCGCCGGCGGCGCGAGCCGCACGGCATTGCCGAGATGCTCGGCCAAGCCCGGCGCAAGCTTGCGGGGGTCGATGAACAGCTCGACCGTGCCGTCGCGCTCAAGGATGGCGAATCCCAACGGCAGCGGCGTGTGCGGCACGTCGCCGCCGCGGATGTTGAGCAGCCAGGCGATCGAATCGGGCGCGGTCAGGACCGCGGCGTCGACGCCGTCGGCGGCGAGGCGTTCGGCGAGCGCCTGTCGCTTGTGCTCGGCGCTCTCGCCGGCGAAACGCAGCTCGTGCGGCACCACCGGCGCCAGCGGCAGCGGCGGCCGGTCGGTCCAGACGGCGTCGAGCGGGTTGTCGGCAAGCGGCTTCAGGCTGCCGCCGGCCTTTTGCGCCGCCGACCGGAAGCGCTCGACCTCGCCGAGCGTGTGAAGGCGCGGATCGTAGGCCAGGATCTCGCCCGGCTTCAGGCTCTGCGCGATCCAATCGCTCGCCGGCTCGTCGGTCAGGTGGCGCTGGACATAGAGCGCGGGGTCGATCTCGGCCCGCGCCTGCAGCGTATAGCGGCCGTCGACGAAGACCGCGGCGGCCGCCGGCAGCACCACAGCGAGGCCGGCCGAGCCGGTGAAGCCGGTGAGCCAGGCGAGCCGCTGCGCCGCCAGCGGGACATACTCGCCCTGATGCTCGTCGGCGCGCGGCACGAGAAAACCGTGGACGCTGCGGCGCGCCAGCTCGGCGCGCAGCCGCGCGAGGCGCTCCGCCGGCCCCGGCGCAGGTGCGGCCGGTGCTGCGGCAAGCTGGTCGGCCAGCGCGGTGAGCGCCGATCTGAGCTCGGTCGAAGGCTTCGGGGCGACCAGCGCCGCCCAATCGCCTTCGCGCGCCGCCGGCGCCGCCGCCAGCACCCCCGCCACCAGCGCCGTTACCCCGGCGACGTCGTAGGGGGACGCGTCGCGGGCGAGTAGCCTCGCCAATGCTGCATCGCCGTTATGCATCGCCGGGGCCGTTGGTTAACCGGTTATCCATCGCCAGCTCCTAGCCTGAGGCTAGGACGCGCCCGGACGGTCTACAAGGGTGCGGCCGGGGCATCCTTCCGCGGCCTCCGCCATGCGGACTCCGTAGGGCTGGGTTGCACGTCTCCCCCTCCCATATCGGGACAAGGTCACTTACCTATTGTGCAGCTGCGAAAGACCTCTTCGCACGTGCGTAAAGGAGTTGTTAACATGTTGAACATTTTGGGCAATCTGCTCCATGGCCTGTCCGCTTCGATCGCCGATTGGCGGCAGCGGCAGCGCGCCTACGCCGAGCTTGCCTCGCTCGATGACCGGTCGCTCGCCGATATCGGCATCACCCGCTCCGAGATCCCCTACGTGCTGTCGCATGCGGCGCAGGACCGTGCCGCGAACGGCACCCCGGCGAACAGCAACTTCCAGCGCGCCGCCTGATCCCGCCCGGCGCCGCCGGGCCGAGGCGACGCAGACGATCCCGGCTGGCCGCCCGCGGGCGGCCGGCGCGGGATTTTTTGCGTGATGCGGCCCGCTTCCGCTTGCCGCGACGCGTGGCCGGGGCGATGGTGAGGGAAGACCATGACGCAAGCGGCGGCAGAGCGGCACGGGCATGAGCACGAGCACGGCATCGGCCGCGGACCGGCCGGGTTCGGCGCCGCCTTCGCGCTCGGTCTCGCGCTCAATCTCGGCTTCGTCATCATCGAAGTCGCCTATGGCGTGATCGGCAATTCGGTGGCGCTCATTGCCGATGCCGGCCACAATTTCACCGACGTGCTCGGCCTCGCCATCGCCTGGAGCGCGACCCTCCTTGCCCGGCGCCGGCCGTCGCATCGCTACACCTACGGCCTGCGCAGCTCCTCGATCCTCGCCGCGCTGTTCAACGCCGTCGTGCTGCTGATCGCCGTCGGCGCCATCGCGGTCGAGGCGGTCGAACGTCTGGTCGCGCCGGCGCCGGTGGCAAGCCGGACGGTGATGGCGGTCGCGGCGATCGGCATCGCCATCAACGGCGCCACCGCCCTGCTCTTCCTGCGCGGCCGCAGCGCCGACCTCAACATCCGCGCCGCCGTCCAGCACATGCTGGCCGACGCCGCGGTGTCGCTCGCGGTGGTCGTGGCGGGAGCGATGATCCTGCTCACCGGCTGGCTGTGGCTCGATCCCGCGGTGAGCCTCGGCGTCGCCCTCGTCATCGTCTTCGGCACTTGGCGGCTGCTGCGCGACGCCGTCAACCTGGCGCTGCACGGCGTGCCGCCGGGCATCGACGCGGTGGCGGTGCGCGAGCATCTCTGCCGGCACGCCGGCGTCGCCGCGGTGCACGACCTTCACATCTGGCCGATGAGCACGACCGAGACCGCGCTCACCTGCCATCTCGTCATGCCCGGGGGCCATCCCGGCGACGAGATGCTGGCCGCGCTCGCGCACGAGCTGCTGCAGCGCTTCGGCATCGACCACGCCACCATCCAGGTCGAGACCGGCGATCCCGATCACCCTTGCAAGCTGGTGCCGGATCACGTGGTATAGCCGGGCCGCGGCGTCGCGGCGCGAGGAAGCGAGCACCGCGTGCAGTCCACTCCCGGCGACCTCCAAGCGGTCCTGATCCTGCTGCTCGCGGCGATCGTCGCGGTGCCGCTGGCGCAGCGCGTCAGGGTGAGCCCGGTACTGGGATATCTCGCCGCCGGCCTCGTCGTCGGCCCCTTCGGCTTCGGCTTCATCCGCGACACCGCGCAGGCCGAGCGCCTGTCGGAGTTCGGCGTCGTCTTCCTCCTCTTCAGCATCGGCCTCGACATGCCGCTGCAGCGGCTGCAGGCGATGTGGCGCTACATGTTCGGTCTCGGCGTGGCGCAGGTGCTGGTCACCGGCGGCGCGATCGGGCTCGCCGGCCACGCGCTGGGGCTATCGCCGCGGACGGCGCTCGTCGTCGGCGGCGCGCTCGCCTTTTCCTCGACCGCGGCGGTGCTGCAGCTGCTCGCCGAGCGCGGCGAGCTGCCGAGCCGCATCGGCCGCGTCTCGCTCGCCATCTTGCTGTTCCAGGATCTCTCGGTGGTGCCGCTGCTGGCGCTGCTGCCGCTGCTCGCGCCGGGCGGCGGCGGCGGCATCGCGCTGGCGCTCGGCCTGGCGCTGGCGAAGGGCGTCGCCGCCATCCTGCTCATCCTGCTGCTCGGCCGGCTGGTGCTGCGGCCGCTGTTCCGCATCAGCGCGATGACGCACATCCGCGAGACCTTCGCCGCCACCAACCTGGTGGTGGTCCTCGGCCTCGGCTGGGCGACGGCGCAAGCCGGCATGTCGATGGCGCTGGGCGCCTTCCTCGCCGGGCTGCTGCTCGCCGAGACCGAGTACCGCCACCAGGTCGAAGCCGACATTCTGCCGGTCCGCGGCCTCTTTCTCGGCTTCTTCTTCATCACCGTCGGCATGGTGATCGACACGCCCTTCGTGGTCCGCCACTGGCAGGAAGTGCTCGGCCTCTCCGCCGTGCTGCTCGCCGGCAAGACGGTCGTCCTGTGGGCGCTCGTCCGCCTCTTCCGCCTCGGCACGCCGCTGGCACTGCGCGCCGGGCTGCTGCTGTCGCAATGCGGCGAGTTCGCCTTCGTCATCGTCGGCATCGCGCTGCAGCTCGGCCTCGTCGCGCACGATCTCGGCATGATCCTCGACGCCACGGTGGCGCTCACCATGGCGACGACGCCGTTCGCCGCTTCGCTCGGCCGCAGCCTCGCCGCCGCGCTCCAGGCGCAGCGCGCGCCCGAGGCGGCGCAGCTGGCCGAGGAGACCGCCGACGTCTCAGGCCACGTCATCATCGCCGGCTTCGGCCGCATCGGCCAGATCGTCGGCCAGATGCTGGCCGGGCAGCAGCTCCCCTATGTCGCGATCGAGCAGAGCGTGCCGCTGGTCGAGGAGAGCCGCCGCCAGGGGCGCCCGGTCTATTTCGGCGATGCCAGCCGCGCCGAGCTGCTCCACGCCGCGGGCGTCGAGCGGGCCCGGGCCGCCATCATCACCCTCGACCAGCCCGACGCGGCGGAGCGCGTCGTCGCGGCGCTCCGGCGCAACCATCCGGATCT
>JASHTP010000312.1 GCA_030040495.1 Alphaproteobacteria bacterium | reverse complement strand
GCTTGCCGCGAGCGGCAGCATCGACGGGCTCGCCACCTGCGCCGGCATCCTCGACGTCACCCCCTTCGCCGAGGTCTCGGCCGAGATCTTCCGCCGGGTCTACGACGTCAACGTCGTCGGCACCTTCCTCGCCATCCGCGAATCGTCCAAGCACATGAAGCGCGGCGCGCGCATCTGCACGGTGGCGAGCATCGCCGGGCTGCGCGGCGGCGGCGTCGGCGGCACCGCCGCCTATTCCGCCAGCAAGGGCGCGGTGCTGGCGCTCAGCAAGAACGCGGCGCGCGCGCTCGCCGAGAAGGGCATCTCGGTCAATTGCGTCGCCCCCGGCCCGATCGAGACGCCGATGCTGGAGCGCGTCTTCCGCATCCCCGGCGCGCAGCAGCGGGTCGAGAGCATGGTGCCGCTCGGCCGCGCCGGCAGCGCCGACGAGGTGGCCGAGACCATCGCCTTCCTGCTGTCGCCCGCCGCCTCCTACGTCAACGGCGCCACGCTCACCGTCGATGGCGGGCTGGTGATGCCCTGAACCCGAGCAAAGAACCCGGTCAAAAAGCGAGGAAACCCATGTCGCAGATCTCACGCCGAGCCCTGATCGGCGGCGCCGCCGGCGCCGCTGCCGCCAGCTTCGTCCTGCCGCGCCGCGCCCGCGCCGCGGAGTTCACGTACAAATACGCCAACAATTCGCCGGTCGACCACCCGATGAACATCCGCGCGCGCGAGGCGGTGGCGAAGATCAAGGCGGAATCGAAAGGCAGGGTCGAGATCGAGATCTTCCCCAACAACCAGCTCGGCGGCGACACCGACATGCTGTCGCAGGTGCGCACCGGCGGCATCGAGTTCTTCACCCTCTCGGGCCTCATCCTGGCGACCCTGGTGCCGGTGGCGTCGATCAACGGCATCGGCTTCGCCTTCAAGGATTACGGCCAGGTCTGGCCGGCGATGGACGGCGAGCTCGGCGGCTTCGTCCGCGCCGCCATCGACAAGGCCGGGCTCCACGCCTTCGACAGGATGTGGGACAATGGCTATCGCGAGATCACCAGCAGCACGCATCCGATCAACACGCCCGCGGATCTGAAGGGCTTCAAGATCCGCGTGCCGGTGAGCCCGCTCTGGACCTCGATGTTCGAGGCGTTCGGCGCCTCGCCCGCCAGCATCAACTTCAACGAGGTCTATTCGGCGCTGCAGACCAAGGTGGTCGAGGGCCAGGAGAACCCGCTTTCCATCATCGAGATCGCCAAGCTCTACGAGGTGCAGAAATACTGCTCGTCCACCAACCATATGTGGGACGGGTTCTGGATGCTCGCCAACGCGGCGGCGTGGCAGCGCCTGCCCGCGGACCTGCAGGAGATCGTCGCGCGCAACTGGAACGAGGCGGCGCTGAAGCAGCGCGTGGACATCCGCAAGCTCAACGACTCGCTGCAAGGCAAGCTCGAGAGCCAAGGCATGGTGTTCAACAAGCCCGACGCCGAGGCCTTCCGCGCCGTCCTGAAGAAGGCCGGCTTCTACACCGAATGGCGCAACAAATACGGCCAAGAGGCCTGGGGGCTGCTGGAAAAGTACGCCGGCGGTCTCGCCTGAGATGGCGGCCGAGCGCGACGCCGTCGGGACGGTGTCGGGCCTCGAAGGCGCCGGGGCGGCGGGGCTCGGCGCCGCCCGGCCGCGGCGCGCCCTCTGGCTCGACCGCGCGCTGGCGCTCATCACCGAGGTGCCGGCGGCGATCCTGGTGGCGGTGGAGATCGTCGTGCTCTTCGCCGGCGTGGTGTCGCGCTACCTCTTCCGCGCGCCGCTGACCTGGAGCGACGAGCTCGCCTCGATCCTGTTCCTGTGGCTCGCCATGTTCGGCGCGGTGATCGCGCTCCGGCGCGGCGAGCATATGCGCCTGACCGCCATCATCAGCCGCGTGCCGGAGCGCTGGCGAGCGCTCACCGAGACCGTGGCGGCGATGGTGGTGGCGGCCTTCGTGCTGCTGGTGCTGCTGCCGGCGCACGAATACACGCTCGACGAATGGGCGATCCTGACGCCGGCGCTGCAGCTCCACAACAGCCTCCGCGCCGCCGCCATCGAGGCGGGCGCGGCGCTGATGATGGTGATCGCGCTGGCGCGGCTCGTCGAGCGCGCGAGCCTCGGCCAGGCCGCCGCGGCGCTCGCCGTCACCGGCGCGGCGGCGCTGGCGCTCTTCCTGCTGCGGCCGGCGCTGCTGGCGCTCGGCAACTGGAACCTCGTCGTCTTCTTCGTCGGGCTGGTGGCGCTGGCGGTGACGATCGGCGTGCCGATCGCTTTTGCCTTCGGCGTCGCCACGCTTTCCTACCTGGCGCTGATGACGCATGTGCCGCTCATCGTCGTCATGGGGCGGATGGACGAGGGCATGTCGCACATCATCCTGCTCGCCGTGCCGCTCTTCGTCTTCCTCGGCGTGCTCATCGAGATGACCGGGCTGGCGCGCGCCATGGTCGATTTCCTGGCCTCGCTCCTGGGCCATGTCCGCGGCGGCCTCTCCTACGTGCTGCTGGGGGCGATGTACCTGGTCTCCGGCATCTCCGGCTCCAAGGCCGCCGACATGGCGGCGGCGGCGCCGGTGCTGTTCCCGGAGATGAAGCGGCGCGGCGCCGATCCCGGCGAGCTGGTGGCGCTGCTCTCCGCCTCGGGCGCCATGTCGGAGACCATCCCGCCGAGCCTGGTGCTGCTCACCATCGGCTCGGTCACCAACATCTCGATCGCCGCGCTGTTCAACGGCGGGCTGCTGCCGGCGGCGGTGCTGGCGCTGGCGCTGTGCGCGCTCGCCTGGTTCCGCTCGCGGAACGAGGATCTCTCGGGCGTGACGCGCGCCAGCTGGCGCCAGGCCGGCCGCCTCTTCCTGATCGCGCTGCCGGCGCTGGTGCTGCCCTTCATCATCCGCGCCGCGGTGGTGGAAGGCGTCGCCACCGCCACCGAGGTCTCGACCATCGGCATCGCCTATGCGGCGCTGGCGGGGCTGGTGCTCTACCGCCAGTTCGACTGGCGCCGGCTCTATCCGATGCTGGTCGACACCGCCTCGCTCTCGGGCGCCATCCTGCTGATCATCGGCACCGCCACCGCCATGGCCTGGGCGCTGACGCAGTCGGGCTTCTCCGGCCGGCTCGCCGCGTCGATGGCGGCGATGCCGGGCGGCAAGGCCGGCTTCCTCGCCGTCTCCATCCTCGCCTTCGCCGTGCTCGGCTCGGTGCTCGAAGGCATCCCGGCGATCGTGCTGTTCGGCCCGCTGCTCTTCCCGGTGTCGCGCGCGCTCCACATCCACGACGTCCACTACGCCATGGTGGTGATCCTGGCGATGGGCATCGGGCTTTTTGCCCCGCCTTTCGGCGTCGGGTTTTACGCAGCCTGCGCCATCGGCCGGGTCTCGCCCGACGCCGCCATGGGAAGGGTCTGGCCCTATCTCGGCGCGCTGCTGCTGGCGCTGATCATCGTCGCGGCGGTGCCGGCGCTGTCGATCGCCTTCCTCTAGCGGCGCCAGGCGGATTCGTGCCAAGCTCGATGCCGCCACGGGAGGGGACGGGGATGAGGCAAGAGCCGGGACCGCTGCTCGAGCAGATCAGCCTGGTGCACGGGCCGCGCGAGCTGCTCAGGCGCTATTTCGAGATCGCCGACGCGGCGCTGGCCGAGCGCGGGGTCAGGCTGCGCCTGCGCGCCGATTTCGCGCGGCTGGTCGAGATCAACCACGAGCATCGCGACAGCTGGCCCGCCTTCATCCCGATGTTCGACCCCGCCCACGCCAATCTCCGCATCGACGATGCCTTCTGGATCGAGGCGCTGGACGAGCGCGGCTGCCCGGTCGCGACCCATGCCGGCCGGCTCTACGACTGGCAGGAGACGACGCTCGAGCGCGAGCTCACCTCGCTCGGCGCCTTCTTCCGCGATCCCGCGCCGCATCTCGCGCGCGGCGATTCGATCGAGGTGCGGGCGCCTTCGGCCAAGCGCATCGGCGGCCGCGTCATGGGCGGCGGCGCGGTCTGGGTCCGGCCCGATCACCGCGGCAAAGGGCTCGCCACGCTGGTGCCGCGCATCTCGCGCGCCTATGCGCTGACGCGCTGGGACATCGAAGGCAACTGGGCGGTGATGGAGCCGCGCATCCGCGACGGCGGGCTGGCGCGCCGCAACGGCTTCAACGAGGAGGAGATGATCGTCTTCCGCCTCAAGGCCTGGCGCGACCATCTGCCGATGCTGCTCGTCTGGATGAGCCGCGACGAGGCGTTCCGGCACATCCTCGCCGTGGTCGAGCGCGGCCGCGTCGATGCCGCCGAGGCCGAAGCGCCGGCGCGGCGGGCCTAGCCCGGACTGGCTACAGGAACGAGAAGCGCGAGACCAGCGAGACCTTGCCGGGCGGTTCCGGGGCGGGCTCGGCGACCAGCGCGGCGGCCGGCAGCGCCAGGCGCTCGGCATGGCGCGCGAACTCCCAGACGCCGGAGAAGATGCACACCGGCGCGGCCGCTTCCGGCAGCAGCCGGAGCGCGATGCGCCGCGGCCGGCACGACAGCAGCAGGCGCAGCGCCTTCGCCAGCGCCGGCAGCGGCACGCGGCCGCCATGGAAGGCCACCTCGGCGCCGCTCGGCGACAGCCCGACATAGACGCCGCCGGCGGGCGGCTGCGGTGCCGCCGCGACGCGGACATGGCCGCGGACATCGATGAGCAGGCCTCTGCGCATTCTCGCTCCGGTTGCAGGGTCGGGCGCCCCCCATCTGAGCACGCGCCGGTAAAGATTCAGGTAATTCGCCGCAACCCGCTGGTGTCGCGGCCCTTCACCGATGCTTTACCCTGCTCGGCTAGAAGTTGCCTCGTACTACACTGATCCGAGGCGGGCCTTGGTCCAGGATTACCGCGACAATCCCGTGCTGGCGCGCGCGCTCCGCTATTGGCGCGCCAAGCGCGGCCGGCGGGAGATGCCGCGCCGGCGCGACATCGACCCGACCGAGATCGCGCCGCTGCTGCCGCATCTGCAGCTCATCGACGTCGTCGAAGGCGGCGCGCGCTACCGCTACCGGCTGGTCGGCACCAGCCTGGTGACGGCGTTCGGCCGGGAATATACCGGCACCTATCTCGACGAGCTCCTCACCGCCGAGCGGCTCGCCAATGCGCAGCGCGTCTACGGCGCCGTCGTCGCGCGGCGCAAGCCGGTGTTCCTGCGCAACCGCTACAACACCACGCTCGACGTCGAGATGATCGCCAACCGGCTCTACATGCCGCTCTCCGCCGACGGGCGCACCGTCAACCTCATCCTCGGCGCGCTCACCTTCGACTGGGGCCGCGGCGCCGTCGCCGGCATGTGGTCGGGCGCCTCGCTCGATCCCTCGAGCGCCAGCCTCGAGATCATCGAGGACGAGGATCTGGCGGCGCTGCCGGCGTAGCGCGGCCGTTCAGACCACGCCGTCGCGCTTCAGCGCGGCGATGCGCTCGGCGTCGAAGCCGCATTCGCCGAGGATCGCCTCGGTGTCGGCGCCCAGCGCGGGCGCCGGGCGCTTCGGCGGCTCGTCGCCGCTGCGGACGGGTGCGCCCACCATGCGGAAATCCGGCCGCAGCGGATGCGGCACCGGCCAGATCATGCCGCGCTCGCGGGCGAAGGGGCTGTCGAGCGCGGCGGCGAGGTCGTTGACCGGGGCCGCCGGCACGCGCCCGGCGAAGGCGTCGAGCCACTCCGCGGTGGTCTTGCGCGCAAGCGCCGCGTCGAGGATCCGGGTGAGGCGCGCGCGGTTGGCGAGGCGGTCGGCGAAGCGGCGGAACGCGGCCTCTTCCGCCAGCTCCGGCCGGCCGATCGCCGCGCACAGCACCGGCCAGAACTTCTCCTTGTTGCACATAAGGAAGATCCAGCCGTCCTTGGTCCGGTAGAGCTGGCTCGGCGTCAGCGAGGGATGGCTCGAGCGCGGCTCGCGCCCCTGCACATGGCCCTCGTTCAGGTACCAGGCGGCGAGATAGCTCAGATTCTGCAGCGCGCAATCATAGAGGCTGACATCGATGTCGCGGCCGACGCCGCCGGCGCGGGCGGCGATGATGCCGGCGAGCAGCCCGAGCCCGGCAAAGAGCCCGGTCATGTAGTCGACGATCGAGAGCCCCATGCGCGCCGGCGGCCCCTCCGGCTCGCCGGTGAGCGCGAGATATCCCGCCTCGGCCTGCATGAGATAGTCGAAGCCCGGCCAGGATGCCCGCGCGCCGCTGCGCCCATAGGCGGAGAGATGGGCGCAGACGATGCGCGGATTGGCGTCCTTGAGCGCGTCGTAGGTCAATCCCAGCCGCGCCGGCAGGTCGCCGCGGAGATTGTCGAGGGTGCCGTCGGCGTGCCGCGCCAGCGCCGCCAGCACCTGGCGCGCGCCCGGCCGCTTCAGATCGAGCGTCAGGCTGCGCTTGTTGCGGTTGAAGCTCTGGAAGAAATGGCTGTCGTCGGCGCCGAGATGGAACGGGCCGACGCGGCGCGCGCTGTCGCCGCCGTCGCGCGGATTCTCGATCTTGATCACCTCGGCGCCGAGATCGGCGAGCTGCATGGTGGCGTAGGGGCCGGCGCCATACTGCTCGACGGCGACGATGCGCATGCCCTGGAGCGGCAGCATCAGACCGGGTTCCGCTGGATGAGCTGGCGGGCGATGATCAGGCGCTGCATCTCGTTGGTGCCTTCGCCGATCACCAGCAGCGGCGCGTCGCGGTAGAGCCGCTCGACGGTGAACTCCTTGGAGTAGCCGTAGCCGCCATGGATGCGCATGCTCTCGAGGCTGCAGTCGATCGCCGCCTCGGTGGCGAAGAGCTTCGCCATGCCCGCCTCCATGTCGCAGCGCTCGCCGCGGTCGTAGATGCGCGCCGCGTCCTCGACCAGCAGCCGCGCGGCGCGCACCTTGGTCGCCATCTCGCCGAGCTTCAGGGCGATCGCCTGATGCTCGCAGATCGGCTTGCCGAAGGTGTGGCGGATCTGGCTGTAGCGCACCGCCTCGTCGAGCGCCGCCTGGGCCACGCCGACGCCGCGCGCGGCGACGTTGATGCGGCCGAGCTCGAGGCCGCCCAGCGCATGCTTCAAGCCGCCGCCCTCGGCACCGCCGATCAGCCGGTCGGCGGGGACGAGATAGTCGCTGAACACCAGCTCGGCGGAATCGATGCCCTTGTAGCCGAGCTTCTCGAGCTTGCGGCTCACCGCGAAGCCCGGCCCCTTCTCGGCGAGGAACAGGCTCATGCCGCGATGGCGCGGCTGGGCGCCGGGATCGGTCTTGACCAGGAGCGCGAAGCATTGGCCGTAGATGCCGTTCGAGATCCAGGTCTTGGTGCCGTTGATGCGGTAGTGCTCGCCCTCGCGCCGCGCCACGGTGCGGATCGCCTGCAGGTCGGTGCCGCAATCGGGCTCGGTGAGCGCGAGGCCGCCGCGCAGCTCGCCCGCGGCGAAGCGCGGCAGAAAGCGCCGCTTCTGCTCCTCGGTGCCGAAGCGCTCCACCGCGGCGGCCATGATCAGATGCGAGTTGAAGATGCCGGAGAGCGACATCCACACGGTCGAGACCAGCTCGACGATCCTGGCGTAGGTGGTGGTCGAAAGCCCGAGGCCGCCATAGTCCGCGGCGATGGTCGCGCCGAACAATCCCAGCGCCTTCATCTTCTCGACGATCTCCTCGGGATAGACGTCGTCATGCTCGAGCCGGTGGACGTGGGGCTTGACGTCGCGCTCGAGGAAGCGCCGGACGCTGTCGAGGATGAGCGCTTCGTGATCGCCGTCGGGGGCGCGTTCCTGGGCCATGCTGCGTTTCCTCCTCGCGGCGCCGCCGCGGTCTTCATTGTCGTTCCCGGCGCGCTTGACCGGCGCCGGCGATGGCTAGCATTCTCGCCCCGCCAAGTCCATCGGCGAAGCCGGGGCGCGGGAGGAGACGATGAAACTCGAGGGGCTGCGCGTCGTCGATCTCTCCTCCTTCCTGCCGGGCCCCTATCTGACGCTGAGCCTCGCCGATCACGGCGCCGAGGTGATCAAGATCGAGGCGCCCGGCGACGGCGATCCCGGCCGCGCCATCGGCCTCGCCGACGGCGAGGCGACGGTGTTCTTCCGCACCTTGAACCGCGGCAAGAAGAGCGTGGTGCTCGACCTCAAGAGCGCGTTCGGCCGCAAGGCGCTCCACGCGCTCTGCCGCACCGCCGACATCTTCGTCGAGAGCTTCCGGCCCGGCGTGATGCGGCGGCTCGGCGCCGATTACGGCACGCTCGCCGCGCTCAACCCGCGCCTCGTCTATTGCTCGATCAGCGCCTTCGGCCAGAGCGGGCCCTATCGCGAGCGGCCGGCGCACGATCTCGCCGTCGAGGCGCTCGCCGGCCCGGTCGGCCTGACCCTGGGCGCGGACGGCGCGCCGGCGATCCCCGGCCTCGCCGCGGCCGACATGCTGGCGGCGATGCAGGGCCTCGCGGCGGTGCTGATGGCGCTCTATCGGCGCGAGCGCAGCGGACGCGGCGACTTCATCGACATCGCCATGCACGACGCGGCGCTGGGCGGCCTGCCCAACCTGCTCGGGCCGGTCTTCGCCGAGCAGCGCGCGCCGACGCCCAAGCAGGAGCGCACCAACGGCGGCGCCGCCTTCTACCGCATCTACGAGACGCGCGACGGCCGCCACATCGTGCTCGGCGGGCAGGAGACGAAGTTCGTGCGCAATCTCCTCGGCGAACTCGGCCGGCTCGACCTCGCGCCGCTCGCCGAGCGCGGGCCGGGCCCGCACCAGCGGCCGCTCATCGAGTTCCTCGCCGGCGTGTTCCGCCAGCGCAGCCGGGCGGAGTGGATCGACTGGTTCCGCGGCCGCGACATCTGCTTCGCGCCGGTGAACGATCTGCGCGAAGCCGCCTCCGACCCGCAGGCGCAGGCGCGCGGCATGATCCTGCGCGACGCGGCCGGCCGCGAGCATCTCGGCCCGGTCATCAAGTTCCGCGACGAGCCGGCAGAGCCCCGTCTCGCCGCGCCGTGGCTCGGCGAGCACACGGAAGCGATGCTGGCGGAGCTGGGGCTCGCGCCCGAGCCCGACTAGGCGCGCAGGGTTTCCGCCGCCTCGCGCAGGAAGATGGGCAGATCGGTGAGGGGCGGACGCGCCGGCACCTGGAAGAAGAGATCGGCGACGAAGCCGCGATGGTAGGAAGTATGGTTGACGAGATGGAAAACCACGTCGCCGCGCCGCATCTCGCCGCGATTGCCGCCGATCAGCGTGAAGCGCACGGTCTCCGCCGCTTCGGCCGGGGAAAGCCGGTCGCTCCAGGCGACATACCAGGCGTCGATCTCTCGCTGCGCCGGCCAGAGCTCGGCCAGGCTCGGGTGCAGCACCGTGTTGAGCGCCGAGATGCCGTGCTCGCGCCCTTCGAGATGCGCCTGCCAGATGCGGTCGACGACATAGAGATGGTTCAGCGTCTTGACCATGCTGCCGAACAGCGTCGGCCGCTCCTTCGTCGCCTCGTCGCCGGGCAGAGCGGCGACCGCGTCGAAGATGACGCGGTTGGCCCAGGCGTTGTAGCGGGTCAGCATGCGGATCGTCGGCAGGTCGAGCACGGGCGCGCTCCTTGCCGCCGGCCGGCGCTCGCGACGGCGGCCGGGCGATCATAGCCGATCGCGAGGCTAACAGCCTGTGCCTTGCCGCGCCGCGCCTTGCGCGAGCGGCGCCCGCCGGCGGGCGCTGTTGAGATGGGTGCTCGCGATGCTAGAATTGCCGGCATGGGGATGGTGAAAACAACGAATCGTAAAGGGTCCAAGCCCCATCTTCGACAGTTGCCGCCACGGGCCCGGCCGCGCCTGCGGGCCTCGCACATCCTGGAGATCGTCCGCACATGACCAAGGTCGGCAGATGCTTTGCGATCGCCTCTCTGTTGCCGCTTTGCGCGGTGCTGTGCCTGCTGGGCTCGTGCGCGCCGATGGCGACCAACCGGCCGCAGCCGGCGCCGGCGACGGGCCCGCTCAACACCGTGACCGGTGCAACGGTCAACGGCGTCCACTACGCTTCTTCGGCAGCGGCGCTCGACGCGCTGCGCACCGGCGAGGACGGCTACGCCGCGCAAGTGACGCATGAGCCGGACCCGATCAAGGGCAACGTGCGCATCATTCTTCCCGACAATGACCGCCTGCGCCCGCTCGTCTCCCAAAACTTTGCGCAGGTGACGAAGCGGATGGTGACCGGCGCGGCGCTCGACTACTTCATCGAGCAATACCGCATCTACGAGACGGCGGCGGCCGATGCGATCGTTAATGCCGGCGAATTCTCCTCGGCCAGCGTCGTCGTGCAGAACG
>JASHTP010000311.1 GCA_030040495.1 Alphaproteobacteria bacterium | reverse complement strand
GCCGGCTCGGTCGCCCTGGGCGCGCTCGGCGCCGCCAGCGCGCTCGCCGCGCCGCAGGGCGGCACCGTCGAGGGCGTCGCCAGGGATGCGCAAGGCCATCCGCTTTCCGGGGCCCGGCTCGAGCTTGATGCGCCCGATGGACGCGTCGTCGCCACGACGACGAGCGGCGCCGACGGAACCTATCGGTTCGCCGGCGTCGCGCCAGGGAGCTACACGGTCGGCGCCGCCAAGGCGGGCTTCGTTCCGAGCAAGGCCGCGGTCAGCGTCGGCGCCGCGGCGGGCGCAACCGCCGATCTCACGCTCGCCGCCGAGCCGCCGGCGCCTGCGGCTGCGGTCGGGCCGCCGGTCGAGGAGATCACCGTCATCGCCAAGCGTCTCGAAGCGGCGCGTCTCGGCATCGAGCCGCAAATCGGCGCTTCGACCTACACCATCACCAGCCAATCGGTTCAAGACCAGCCGGGAGGCGAGAACAATTCTCTCAACCAGGTGCTGCTGCAGGCGCCGGGCGTGGACCAGGACAATCTCGCCAACGGCGCGATCCATGTCCGCGACGAGCATCTCGGCGTGCAATACCGCATCAACGGCATCGTCCTGCCGGAGGGCGTGAGCTTCTTCGGCCAGGGCCTCGGCCCGCGCTTCGTCAATTCGATGCAGCTCATCACCGGCGCCCTGCCGGCGGAATACGGCCTGCGCACCTCGGGGATCGTCGACATAGAGACCAAGAGCGGCCTTTTCGCGCCGGGCGGCAGCGTCAGCATGTATGGCGGCAGCTACGGGACGCTGCAGCCGAGCTTCGAGTATGGCGGCTCGGCCGGCGGCTACAACTACTACCTCTCCGGCGATTTTCTGCAGAGCGAGCACGGCATCGATGCCGTGACGGCGTCCTACAACCAGATCCACGACGACACCGAGCAGCTGCACGGCTTCGCCTATCTCGACAAGATCATCGATTCCGCCAGCAAGATCAGCCTGATCTCCGGAGTCTTCAACGGCCAGTTCCAGATTCCGAACAATCCCGGCCAGCCGACCTTCTTCCAGAGCAACGGCTTCACCACCGCCAACGGCACCATCAACGGCACGCCGCTCGGCGCCTTCAACTCCGCGACGCTCGACGAGCGACAGACCGAGGACAGCGAGTTCGCCGTCGCCTCCTATCTGCGCTCGGAGCAGGAGCTCAGCTATCAGCTTTCCGCCTTCACGAAATACAGCTCCATCCATTTCCACCCGGACGCGCTGGGCGATCTCGCCTTCAACGGCATTTCCCAGGACACTTTGCGCACCAGCTTCGCGAACGGCCTGCAGGCGGACGGGAGCTACAAGCTCGGCGCTGATCACACGCTGCGGGCCGGGGCGCTGCTGACCGAGGAAAAGGTCATCGCCGACACGGACTCGCTGGTCCTGCCGCTGGTCTCCGGCAGCACCAGCGTGTTCAGCTCGACGCCGGAGAGCATCGTCCAGGATCAGCAGAAGACCGGCTGGACCTACAGCGCCTATCTCCAGGACGAATGGAAGCTGACGCCGACGGTGACGGTGAATTACGGCGGCCGCTTCGACGTCGTGAACACCTATGTCATGGGGAACCAGCTCAGCCCGCGCGCCAACGTCGTCTGGCAAGCGACGCCGTCGACGGTGCTTCACGCGGGCTATGCCAATTATTTCAGCCCGCCTTCCTTCGAGCTCGTGCAAACGCAGAACCTCAATTCCTTCACCGGCACCACCGCCGCGCCGACCCCATTGTGCCCTCCTTGCAACTCGGTCAAGATCGAGCGCTCGCACTATTTCGACGTCGGCGCCACCCAGGACGTCCTGCCCGGTCTCAAGGTCGGTGTCGATGCCTATTACAAATATGCGCGCAACCTCGTCGACGAAGGCCAGTTCGGCGCGCCCGTCCTGCTCACGCCGTTCAACTATCATGTCGGCTACAACAAGGGCGTCGAGCTCACCACCACCTATGACCGCGGTCCCTTCACCTATTACGGAAACCTCGCCATCGCCGAGCAGAAGGCCGAGGGCATCAACTCGGCGCAGTTCAACTTCTCCCCGGCCGACCTCGCCTTCGCCGCGGACAACCTCATCAACACCGACCACAGCCAGCTCATGACCGCATCGGCAGGCCTCGCCTATCGCTGGCTCGGCACCCGGTTCAGCGCCGACATCGTCGCCGGCACCGGCCTGCGCACCACGCGCAGCGACGGGCCGATCAATGGCGGCACGGTGCCGTCCTACGAGCAGGTCAATCTCGGCGTCTCGCACCGCTTCGACGAGGCGCCGGGCGGCCCGTTGACGGTGCGGCTCGATCTTATCAATCTGTTCGACGAGACCTACCTGCTGCGCAGCCAGACCGGCGTCGGCGTGTTCGCTCCGGCCTATGGCCCGCGGCGCTCGATCTTCGCCGGGATCACCAAGGAGTTTTGATGGCGTATTCCGAGCCACAAGCGCCGGTCACGCGGCTCGTCGGCATTGGTTTCGTCGTCCTGCTGCACGCGGCGCTGATCTACGCGCTCGTCGCCGGGCTCGGCTATCGCGTGGTCGAGGTCGTGCGCGCGCCGATCGTGACCAGGATCATCGAGGAGGCGAGGCCGCCGCCGCCGGAGCTGCCGCCACCGCCGCCGCAGTTGGTGCTGCCGCCGCCGACCCTGCTGCCGCCGCCCGAGATCCATATCGAGGCGCCGCCGCCGCCGCCGAAAAGCACCGCCATCACCGTGCCGGTGACGCCGGTCGCGCCGCCGCCGCCGGTGGCGCCGCCGGCGCCGGCGGCCGAGCCCGCGCGCGTCATGCCGGCACTCGACCTGAAGCACAGCGAGGAGCCGGAATATCCGGCGATGTCGCGCCGGCTGGGCGAGCAGGGCACGGCGGTGCTCCAGGTCCTGGTCGGCGTCGATGGGCGCGCGCTCGATGCCAAGCTGCTGCAATCGAGCGGCTTTGACCGGCTCGACCGGGCGGCGCTCGCCAGCGTCAAGGCCGATTACCGCTTCATCGCGGGAACGGTCGACGGCAAGCCGCAGCCGATGTGGTTCACCTTCAAATTCGTGTGGAAGTTGCAATGATGATCGTACGCTCGCGCTTTGCCTCGATTGCCGGAA
>JASHTP010000310.1 GCA_030040495.1 Alphaproteobacteria bacterium | reverse complement strand
ACGGCGGCAACCAGTCGAAGCGCGGCTTCGACCGCGCCTATGGCGGCAATCCGACCGACCGGTCGCGCGAGCTCTGGACCTTCACCAAGGTCGATTTCGCCAAGATCGCCGAAGCGGTCGGCGCGGTCGGCATCACCGTGGAGCGCGCCGCCGAGTTCCCGGCCGCGTTCCAGCGCGCCCTCATCGCCGGCCGTCCCGTCGTGCTCGACGTCAAGACCGATATCGAGATCGCGGCGCCGCTCGCCGTCACTTGATGGCGAGCGGGTTCACCGGCGAGCCCACCGCGCCCGTCACCGGCAGCGCCGGCGCCACGAACATGAACTCATAGCGCCCGTCCGCGGCGCAGTCCTTGGCGAGCTCCGCGAGATAGAAGATCTCGCCCAGGCTCAACCCCATCATCGGGATGGCGATCCAGTGCCAGGGCTGCGTCGCCTCGTCGGTCTCGTTGGGCCGCACCTCGACGCCCCAGGTGTCGGTGGCGACCGCCGCCACCTCCTTGGCGTGGAGCCAGTCGAGCGTCTCGAAACCGAGGCCGGGCGCGTCGCCGCCGGAATAGCCGTCCCAGTTCGCCGCCGCCATCTTCGCTTCCATCTGGCCGGTGCGCACCAGCAGGAAGTCGCCGCGCCTGAGCTCGACCTTGAAGCGGCGCTCGGCCTCGTCGAGCATGGCGTTGGTGATGATGAAGCCGTCGGGGAGATGCTCCCGGCCGAGGAGCCGCGCGATGTCGAGCAGCACGCCGCGCCCGACCATGCGCTCGCGCGTCTGCTCGATGCCGCATTTCTGCGCGCCGGCGCTGGTGACGGTGCGGCAGTCATAGCCGTTCCACATATGGTCGCCGTAGAAGATGTGGCCGAGCCCGTCCCATTGCGTGCCGCTTTGCAACGGCAGGATGAGGATGTCGTCGGCGGCGCGGATCTTGCGGTGGTCGAGCACGCCGGAATAGGCGTCGGTGCCGGTGCGCGTCATGACATGGATCGGGTTGAAGCGGCCGAGCGGCGGGTAGTTGCTCTTGCCGCCCTGCGGCCCCTTGCTGTCATAGGCGAGGGCCAGCGACATCACCTTGCCTTTGCGCACCAGGCGCGCGGCGGCGACGACGTCCTCGGGGCGGGTGAAGTTGAGCGTGCCGATCTCGTCCTCGGCGCCCCAGCGCCCCCAATTCTTCAGCCGTTCCGCCGCCGCGCGGATATCGGCCATGGTCAGCTTGCGCCTGGTGTCGCCGGTCTCGGTCATGGTCCTCCCCTTCGCCCAAATGATGTCGCCGATGCCCGACGGACGCCGGCGATTAAACGGGGCGTCCGCAGGCGGGTCAACCGCGCCGGCCGGCGGTCGCCGCTGCTGACGGAAGCTGTCATCGCCGCGGCGTAGGCTCGAACGCTCCTTCGACCGCCGACGAGGCCGCCCATGACCGGCACCGTGCTCGACCGCCTCCCCGCCCCGCCTTCGGCCAGGCTGCTGGGCTGGCGCCTCATCGATCACGACGCCGCCCGGGGCTGGGTCAGGATCGGCTTCGACGGCAAGCGGGACTTCCTCAACCCCGCCGGCTTCGTCCAGGGCGGCATCCTCGCCGCCATGCTCGACGACACGATGGGACCGGCGGTGTGGCTGAAAACCGGCGGCGCGCTCTACACCGCGACGATCGAGATGAGCGTCAGCTTCCTGGCGCCGGCGAGGCCCGGGCCGCTCTTCGGCGAAGGCAGCGTGCTGCAGCTCGGCAGCACCATCGCCTTCATGGAAGCGCGGCTGCTCGACGGCGCGGGAGCGACGCTCGCCCGCGCCACCGCCTCGGCGCGGCTGATCCGGGCGGAGCGCGCGCTCGACCGCCGGCAGGCGCCGCCTTGCCCGGCGAACGACGTTCTCGCGGCCAGCGGACCGTGAGCGGAGGCAGCATGATCACGCTTTACGGCTTCGGCCCGGGCTTCGGCCTGCCCGACCTCAGCCCGTTCGTGATCAAGACCGAGCTGCAGCTCAAGATGGCCGGCCTCGCCTATCGCCTCGAGCGCGCCTCGCCGCGCGACGCGCCGAAAGGCAAGCTGCCCTTCATCCGGGACGGCGAGCGGATCGTCGCGGATTCGACGCTCATCCGCCGCCACATCGAAAGCTCGCGCGACATCGACCTCGAAGCCGGGCTGAGCGCCGAGCAGGTCGCGACCGGCTGGGCGATCGAGCGGATGCTGGAGGATCATCTCTATTGGGCGATGCTGCACCTGCGCTGGGCGGACGATGCCAATTTCGCCAAGGGCCCGAGCCGGTTCTTCGCCGGCCTTCCCGACCAAGTCCGCGACGAGCGGCGCGCCCTTTTCCTGGCGCGGATCCATGCGCACGGGCTCGGGCGGCATGACGGCGCGGAGATCGCCGAGCTCGGCGGCCGCTCGCTCGCGGCGCTGGCGGCGTTGCTCGGCGACCGGCCCTATCTCTTCGGCGACGCGCCGAGCGCGACCGACGCCACCGCTTTCGCCGTGGTCGCCTCGGTGCAGACGCCGTTCTTCGACGCGCCGCTGGCGCGTAGGGCGCGCGGCTACGCCAA
>JASHTP010000309.1 GCA_030040495.1 Alphaproteobacteria bacterium | reverse complement strand
CAGGCGGCCGCGGCGAAGCATTACGGCAAGCCCACCCCGCTCGAGCGCGACCCCGACGTGCTCGACACCTGGTTCTCCTCCGGCCTGTGGCCGTTCTCGACGCTCGGCTGGCCCGAGGCGACGAAGGAGCTCAAGCGCTACTACCCGACCGACGTGCTGGTCACCGGCTTCGACATCATCTTCTTCTGGGTGGCGCGGATGATGATGCTCGGCTGCAAGTTCATGGGCGAGGTGCCGTTCCGCACCGTCTACATCCACGCGCTGGTGCGCGACGAGCGCGGCCAGAAGATGTCGAAGTCGAAGGGCAACATCATCGACCCGCTCGCGCTCATCGAGCGCTACGGCACCGATGCGCTGCGCTTCACGCTGGCGGCGCTCGCGGCCCAGGGCCGCGACATCAAGCTGGCGGAATCGCGGGTCGAGGGCTATCGCAACTTCGCCACCAAGCTGTGGAACGCGGCGCGCTACGCCGAGATGAACGGCTGCAGGCTGTCGCCCGGCTTCGATCCCGGCGCGGCGCGGCTCACGGTCAACCGCTGGATCGCCGGCGCGCTGGCCGAGACCGGCGCCCGCGTCGCCGCCGCCATCGCCGACTACAAGTTCAACGAGGCCGCGGGCGCGCTCTACCACTTCACCTGGGGCAGCTTCTGCGACTGGTATCTCGAATTCACCAAGCCGATCCTCGCCGGCGAGGACGAAGCGGCCAAGGCCGAGACGCGCGCCACGACCGCGTGGGTGCTGGGCGAGCTCGTCCATCTGCTGCATCCGCTGATGCCGTTCATCACCGAGGTGCTGTGGAAGCAGTTCACGTCGGGCGCGGGTGGGCTGCTGATCTCGGCGCCTTGGCCGCGCTTCGCGCCCGCGCTCGTCGACCGCGCCGCGATGGCGGAGATGGATTGGGTGGTCGAGCTGATCTCGGCGATGCGCACGGCGCGGTCGGAGATGAACGTGCCGGCGGCGAGCGAGATCGCCGCCTCGGTGCTCGAGATCGGCGAGGATGGGCGCCGGTGGATCCAGCGGCACGGCGAGGCGATCCGGCGCCTGGCGCGGCTCTCGGGGATCGCAGAGGCCGATGCCGCGGCGCGCGAGCGGCTGCGCGCCGCCAAGAGCGCGATTCAGGTGGTGGCCGGCGGCGCGACCGTGTCGCTCGACCTGGCCGGATCCGTCGATCTCGACAAGGAGCGCGCGCGGCTCGCCAAGGAGGCGGCGGGGATCGCGGGCGAGATCGACAAGATCGGCCGCAAGCTCGGCAACGAGCAGTTCATCGCCAAGGCCAAGCCCGAGGTGGTGGAGGAGCAGCGCGAGCGCCTCGCCGAGGCCGAAGCCGCGCTCGGTCGCGTCCGCGCCGCGCTGCAGCGCGTCGGCGGGTGAGGCGGATCAGCCGTATTTCCTGAGCTCGAGCTGGCCGATCTGGTTGCGGTGCACCTCGTCGGGGCCGTCGACGATGCGCAGCGCGCGGGCATTGGCATAGGCGGCGGCAAGGCCGAAATCCTCGGTGACGCCGGCGGCGCCATGGGCCTGGATCGCCATGTCGACCACCTGGCACAGCATGGCGGGCACCGCGACCTTGATCATGGCGATCTCGGCCCGCGCCCGCTTGTTGCCGAGGCGATCCATCTTGTCGGCGGCGTCGAGCACGAGGAGGCGCGCCTGGTCGATCTGGATGCGCGCCTCGGCGATGCGCTCCAGCGTCACCGTCTGCTCGGCGATCGGCCGGCCGAAGGCGACGCGCGATCTCACCCTCCGGCACATCGCCTCGAGCACGCGCTCGGCAAGGCCGATGGCGCGCATGCAGTGATGGATCCGGCCCGGCCCGAGCCTTCCCTGCGCGATCTCGAAGCCGCGGCCCTCGCCGAGCAGCAGGTTCGCGGCGGGGACGCGCACATCCTCGAACGCGACCTCGCCATGGCCGGTGGGCGCGTGGTCGAAGCCGAAGACCGGCAGCGCGCGGATGACGGTGACGCCGGGCGCGTCCTTGGGCACCAGGATCATCGATTGCCGGCGGTGCGGGTCGGGGTTGGCGGGATCGGTCTGGCCCATGACGATGAGGAGCTTGCAGCGGCGATCGGGCGCGCCCGTCGCCCACCATTTGCGGCCGATGATGACATACTGGTCGCCCTGGCGCCGGATCGTCGCGCGGATGTTGGTGGCGTCGGAGGAGGCGACATCGGGCTCGGTCATGGCGAAGGCGGAGCGGATCCGGCCTTCGAGCAGCGGCTCCAACCATTGCCGCTTCTGCGCCGCGGTGCCGTAACGCTCGAGCACCTCCATGTTGCCGGTGTCCGGCGCCGAGCAGTTGCAGGCCTCGGGCGCCAGCTCCGAGCGGCCCATGATCTCGCAAAGCGGCGCATAGTCGAGATTGGAGAGCCCGGCGCCGTATTCGGACTCCGGCAGGAAGAGGTTCCAGAGCCCGGCGGCGCGCGCCTTGGCCTTGAGCTCTTCCATCAGCGCAGACGGCTGCCAACGATCGCCCTCGGCGATCTCCGCCGCGTAGCGCTTCTCGTTGGGATAGATGTGCTCGTCCATGAAGGCGCAGAGCCGCCGCCGCAGCGCCTCGACCTTGTCGGAATAGCGGAAATCCATGGCGCACCTGCCCGTCCGATGCAGGAGGGTAGGCCGGCGCCGCCCATGACAAAAATGAATATTTGGCATACAAATCCATCGACATGCCGAATATCAAAACGCTCGACCTCAACCTGCTCGTCGTGCTCGAGGCGATCTACGGCGAAGGCGGCGTCAGCCGCGCCGGCGAGAAGCTCAATCTGACGCAGCCGGCGATCAGCCACGCGCTGGCGCGGCTGCGCCTGCTGTTCGACGATCCGCTCTTCGTCCGCCAGGGCCGCGCCTTGGCGCCGACGCCGCTGACGCGCGGCCTGATCGCGCCGCTGCGCCGCTCGCTGGGCGAGCTCGACCGGCTGCTGAGCGAAGCCGGCCGCTTCGATCCCCGGCGCAGCGAGGCGCGCTTCACCGTGGCGATGCGCGACCCGGTGGAGCTGCTGGTGCTGCCGCCGGTGATGTCCCGCATCGCCCGCGCGTCGCCGCTCGTCGATCTCCGCAGCGTGCAGGTGGCGCGGCGCAATCTCGAGGTCGGGCTCGCCGCGGGTGCGCTCGACCTCGCCCTCGACGTGCCGCTGCCGCTCGGCGACAGCGTCCGCCGCGAGCGCGTCGCCGCCGACCGGCTGGTGGTGGTGGCGCGCAAGGCCCATCCCGCGATCCGCCGCGGCTTCGGGCTCGACGCCTATCTGGCGCAGGCGCACGTCATGGTGACGTCGCGCCGCAAAGGGCCGGGCTTCGAGGACCTGACGCTCGCCGAGCGCGGCCTTCACCGCCGGGTCCGGCTGCGCTGCCGCAACTACGTCGCGGCCTTTCGCCTGGTCAGCGAGACCGACCTCGTGCTCACCATGCCGGAGCGCTATGCCGGCGTGCTCAATCGCGGCTTCGGCAATCGCGTGCTGCCGCTGCCGGTCGAGACGCCGACGCTCGACCTTTATCTCTATTGGCACGAGGCGGTCGACCAGGACCCGGCCAATCTCTGGCTGCGCAACCTGCTGCGCGGCGCGTTCGGCCTCGACCGGCGTGCGCCCGCGCGCTATTCGGCCTCGGAATCGGATTCCGAGGCGTAACCCTGGCCGATCTCGGAGACAAACTGGTCTTTGCTCTTCACGACATCGACGGTGGATCGCTGCACTTCCGACGACTGCGCCTCGAAGCGTTGCTTCCAGACCAATCCCGGGTTCGCCCCGGCCGTGATCGAATAGCCTTTGCTGCGCACATTCTCGATGCGCCCGAGACAAGTGCCGCAAGGACGCTTCTTGCCGGCGAGGACCACATTCTCCTTGCTGCCCGAGAGCTCGAGCAGGTCCATCAGCTTTTCCTCGGCATGCCGGCCATCCTCTTCGCCGAGCAGCACGTAGATCTTGCCGGTGCCGGCGAACGCGGTATCGATGCTTTTCTTTTTGAGGGTGATCTGAAACGCCGACAGCGTGTCGTTGGCCTCGGCCAGAATCTTGGCGATCCCCTTGGTCTCGCTGTACTTCCGCGATCCCGAGATCAGCCCTTTGAGCTTCTCGCTGTGACGCAGGGAAACTTTGCCCATCTTCGAATACTTGCCGCCGTACATCTGCAGCGCGCTCTTCAGGTTGAGCAGCTTCAGCAGCTTTAGCGCCTCCGCATCGGCGTTGGTGGCGATGAACAGATTGCCCTTCGCGTACATGATCTGCACTTCCTGGGTCTCGCTCACCTTCTGCTTGACCCAGAAGAACAGGATGGTCGCGAGATGTTTCAGCACCTGAAGGGGACGCTCGCTGGAATAGCTTCGCCGTGGCCGCCGCTTGGGCACACTGCCCTGCTTGCGCCAGCCGCCCTGCTTGCTGGTGCCGAGCTCCAGGTTCATGTCCTCGAATTTTGCCGGCTGCAAGACCGGAGGCGCTGCCGGCCGGGGCGGGTGAGTCGCTTGCGGCGGACGGGACGGCCGCAGCGAGACGGCAACATTCGGGCGGGGCGGCGCCGGCGGTCGAGACAGCGGAGCGACGACCGACGGCGGCAAGACCTGCGGGCGGCGACCGCCCGGCGGCGGGACAGCGGGGGGCGGGGGTGCGGCCCGACGCTGCAACGGGGCGGGTGGCTTTACCGTGGGACGGGGCGGCGCGACCTGCGGCCGCCGGGCCGAAGCAGCGGGGCGAGGCTGCGTCACCCGCGGCATGAATTTGGTTGGCGGCGGCGGGTAGCGGACCATGCGCTTACCTTTTCCTGCTGCGACGGCGATGCCGAACCTGTCGATTGATTACGCCGAAGCCGCGATCGTTGCAACAAATCGGGGAGAGCGCACGGCCTATAGCCGCGGTGCGATGAAATCGGGCCAGATGCCGCACTCGGCGGCGAGCGCCAGCGCGTCCCGGCCGCGACAGAACCCGTCCTCGACCAGCAAGCTGCGGAAGCCCATGGCGCGGCCGCCGAGGATGTCGGTGTGCAAGGTGTCGCCGACGCAGAGGACGCGCGCCGGCGCGATCTGCGGATGGAGGGCGCGCACGCGATCGTAGATCGGTGCGAATGGCTTGCCGCAGAAGACCGGCTCGACCCCGGTCGCTTCGGCGATGCGGTGAGCATAGAGGCCGGGCTCCGCCGTCATGCCTTGCGGCTCGGGCGAGACGATGTCGGGGTTGCCGACGATGAGCGGGCGCGGCCGCCGCGCGAGGCTCGCTTCGAGCAGCGCCTGGCGCGCCTCGCTCCAGCCGTCGCTCGACAGGAAGAGGAAGGCCGAGACCCGATCGTAAGCGCGGCGATCGTCGCCCAGCGGCAGCATGGCTTCGGTGAGGGCGGGATAGGGCGCCGGCGGATCGGCGATGAGGCCGATCGCTGCCGGCGCCTCGAGCCGCGCCAGCAGCTCCGGCAGCAGCGCGATGCCGGGCAGAATCTC
>JASHTP010000308.1 GCA_030040495.1 Alphaproteobacteria bacterium | reverse complement strand
GACCATAAGGAAGCAGCAGAAAGCCGTCAACTTCGGCGCGCCGCCGCGCTGCGCCGCGGGCCGGCGACTCTCGACCGGCTCGGGACGATGCCGGGGCAGCCTACCAGCCCGGCAGCTCCTTCAGGATTTCCCGCGCCTGCTTTGCATCCTCGGCGATCTGCGCCTTGAGCGCGTCGATGCCGGGGAATTTGCGCTCGGGGCGGAGATGCTCGATGAGCGCGACGCGGAGATGGCGGCCATAGAGGTCGCCGGCGAAGTCGAAGAGATGGACCTCGAGGCGGAGATCGCTGGCGCCGAAGGTCGGCCGCGTGCCGAAATTGGCGACGGCGTCGAGCCAGCGCGTGCCGCCGGCCTCGTCGAGCGCGGCGCGCACGGCGTAGACGCCGGCGGCGGGCCTGAGATAGTCCTGCAGGAAGATGTTGGCGGTGGGAAAGCCGATGGTGCGGCCGCGCTGGTCGCCGCGCTCGACGCGGCCGTCGATCTCCCAGAAGCGGCCGAGCAGCGCCGCCGCGTCGCGCGGCCGGCCGGCGGCGAGATGCTCGCGGATGCGGGTCGAGGAATAGACCGCGCCGCCCGCCGCCTCGACCGGCGCGACGATGTCGACGCCGAATCCCAGCGCGGCGCCGCGCTCGGCGAGCAGCGCCGAATTGCCGCGCCGCCCATGGCCGAAGACGAAATCGTAGCCGACCACGACGTGGCGGGCGCCGAGCCCTTCGATCAGCACGCCGTCGACGAAGGCCTCGGCGCTGCGGCGGGCGAAGTCGAGATCGAAATGGAGGGTGAAGAGCAGATCGACGCCGAGCGCCTCGATGCGGCGCGACTTCATGCGGAAGGGCGTCAGGCGAAAAGGCGGGTCCTGCGGCCGGAAGACGCTGCGCGGATGCGGCTCGAAGGTGAGCACCGCGTGCGCCGCGCCGAGGCGGCGGGCGATCGCGCCGGCCTCGGCGATGACGCGCTGATGGCCGAGATGGACGCCGTCGAAATTGCCGATGGCGACCACCGCGCCGCGCTCGCCTTGGGCCACCCGGTCATGGCGGAAGATACGCATGAGGGCGGACCCTATCGCGCCCGGGGCGCGAAGGATAGCCGTCGGCGCTCAGCCGCGCGCCGGCACCATGACCAGCGCGTCGCCGTCGACCACCACCGTGTCGCCGACGCGGCACACCGTCCTCAGCACGACGCGCGCCTTCTCGCGGATGATGTCGGTCACCGTGACCCGGGCCTCGACCCGGTCGCCGATGCGCACCGGCGCGCGGAAGCTCAGATTCTGCGTCAGATAGATGGTGCCGGGGCCGGGCAGGCGCGAGGCGATGGTGGTGGAGAGGAAGCTCGCCGACAGCATGCCGTGGACGATGCGGCCCTTGAAGCGCGTGGTGCGCGCGTAGCGCTCGTCGAGATGCACGGGATTGCGGTCGCCGGAGATGTCGGCGAACTGGACCACGTCCCGCTCGGTGACGACATGCTCGTAGGCGGCGCTCATGCCGACCGCAAGATCCTCGAGCGAATAGCCGGCCGCGTGCGGGCCTTCCGCGTGCGAATCATCCATCACAGCACCCCGATCAGAACGTTCTACCGTTGCCGCCAATTCCCGTGCCGACGGCCCGCATTGCGCAGTCGCAAATTAGCCACGGCAGGGCTTTTGGACAAGCCGATACTACCCTTTAGACGCTAATTTAGCGTTTAGGACAGGCGCGCGTTCGCACTTGCGAAGGGTTCTCAGCGTCGCGGCGGCCGGGGCTCGATCGGGAGCAAGGAGGCGAGGCCGAGCTGCTCCTCGAGCAGCGCGGCGGCGGCGAGCAGCGCCGCCTCGCCGCGCGGCCTTCCGACGAGCTGCAGGCCCACCGGCAGGCCGCTGCGGGTGAAGCCGCAGGGCAGCGACAGCGCCGGGCAGCCCACCAGGGTCACGGCGTAGCTCATGCCGAGCCAGTCGACGTAATTGTCGAAGCGCCGGCCCGCCACCTCCTCGACATAGCGCTGCTCGACCGGGAAAGGCGGGACGATCACCGCCGGCGTCGCCAGCAGCTCGTACTCGCCGAAGAACGACGCCACGCGCTGATAGAGCCGGGCGCGCTCGCGCAGGGCGCGGCCCACCGTCTCGCCGTCGAGCGCCAGCCCCTTCTCGATGTTCCAGACCACGTCGGGCTTGATGCGGGCGCGGTGCTCGGCGAGGAGCGGCGCGTAGTTGGCGGCGAAGCGCACGGCGCGCAAGGTCTGGAAGATCTCGGAGGCGCCGGCGAAATCGGGGGCGGTCTCCTCGACGGCGGCGCCGCGCTCGGCGAAGCGCGCGGCGGCGGCGGCGGCGATCCCCGCCACTTCGCCATCGACCGGCAGGAAGCCCAGATCGCGCGAGAAGCCGATGCGCCGCGGCGCGTGCTCGGCCGCGGCGTCGACCGCCGCGACGAAGGCCCGCGCCGGCGGCTCGACCGAGACCGGATCGCGCGGGTCGAACCTGGCCATCGCGTCGAGCAGGAGCGCGGCGTCGCCGACAGTGCGCGCCATCGGGCCGGAGACGGCGAGCCCGTCATAGAGGTGCTTCGCCGGGCCTTGCGGCACCAGGCCCGGGCTCGGCCGCAGCCCCACCACCGAGCAGAAGCTCGCCGGGATGCGCAGGCTGCCGCCGAGATCGCTGCCATTGGCGAGCCAGACCTCGCCGGTGGCGAGCGCCACCGCCGCGCCGCCCGAAGAGCCGCCGCAGGTCATGGCGGTGTTCCAGGGATTGAGCGTCTTGCCGAAGACCGGGTTGAAGGTGTTGGAGCCGGCGGCGAATTCCGGCGCGTTCGAGCGCGCCAGCACGATGCCGCCCTTGGCCTCGATCGCCTCGACCTGAAGGTCGGAGCGCGACGGCACGTGATCGGCATAGATCGGCGAGCCATGCGTGCTCAAGACGCCGGCCACGTCCATCGAATCCTTGATCGCCAGCGGCAGCCCGCCGAGCCAGCCGCGGCGCGAGGTGGGCGGCGCCGCGAGCCGCCGCGCCTGCTCGCGCGCCCGCTCGGCGCAGCGGATGGGCAGCGCGTTCACCGCGCCGTCGACCGCGTCGATGCGCGCGAGCGCCGCGTCGATGAGCTCGAGCGGCGACACCGCGCGGCGCTCGAGCAGCGCCACCACCTGGCGCGCGGTCATGCGGATGAGGTCGTCGGTGCGGGACATGGGGCGGCTCCTTCGGGCGGCGACCGTAGCAGCCCGAGCCGCCTTGCGGGAGGGGCGGGATATTGAACCTTCCGCGGCGGCGGGCGCGCCGCTAATCTCCCCGCCGCAATGGAACCCAACAGCGCCCAGCCTTTGCGCGAGAGCTGGTATTTCGCGCTCCCCGGCGCGGCGCTCGGCCGCGCGCGCATGCGGGCGAAGACCCTGCTGGG
>JASHTP010000307.1 GCA_030040495.1 Alphaproteobacteria bacterium | reverse complement strand
AGCCGGCGGCGAGCCGGCTGGGCCGCAACCTCCTGACCTCCTGGCTCGGCGAGCGCGCGGCGGCGCCGGCGCGGCGCCGCTTCGCCGAGGCGCGCATTCCGACCTACGAGACGCCGGACAGCGCCGTGCGCGGCTTCATGCATCGCGTGCAGTACCACCGCAACCAGGAGCTGCTGATGGAGACGCCGGCGGCGCGGCCGGACGCCTTCCAGCCCGATGCCGATGCGGCGCGCGCCGCGATCGCGCCGGCACTCGGCCGCGAGCCCGCCTGGCTCGACGCCGAGCCGGTGTCGGCCGTACTCGCCGCCTACGGCATCGCGCTGCCGAAGAGCCGCGTCGTCGCCGACGCCGATGCCGCCGCCGCCGCCGCGGGCGTCCTGGGCTTTCCGGTGGCGCTCAAGATCCGCTCGCCCGACATCACGCACAAGAGCGACATCGGCGGCGTCGCGCTCAATCTCGGCAATCCCGAGCGCGTGCGCACCGAGGCGCAGGCGATGCTGGCGCGGGTCAAGGCGGCGCGGCCCGAAGCGCGGCTCCAGGGCTTCCTCGTCCAGGAGATGGTGCGGCGCCCGGGCGCGCTCGAGCTCATCGTCGGGCTCGTCGACGATCCCGTGTTCGGCCCGGTGATCATGTTCGGCCAGGGCGGCACCGCCGTCGAGCTGCTGCACGACACCAGCCTGGAGCTGCCGCCGCTCAACGACGTGCTCGCCAAGGCGCTGATGGCGCGGACCCGCGTGTTCCGCCTGCTGCAGGGCTTTCGCGGCCAGCCCGCCGCCGACATCGCCGCGATCTCGACCGTGCTCATCCGCGCCGCGCAGCTCGCCGCCGACCATCCGGAGATCCGCGCCCTCGACATCAATCCGCTGCTCGCCGACGCCAGGGGCGTCATGGCCGTCGATGCGCGCATCCAGGTGGCGCCGGCGGAGAAGCCCGGCGCCGCGCGGCTGGCCATCTCGCCCTATCCGCGCGAACTCGAGAGCAGCGACGCGCTGCGCGACGGGACGCGGCTGCTGCTGCGCCCGGTGCGGCCCGAGGACGAGCCGATGCTGCAGGACCTCGCCCAGCACATGAACCCCGACGATCTGCGCCTGCGCTTCTTCACGCCGATGAAGGGCCTGCCGCACGCACTCGCCGCGCGCCTGTCGCAGATCGACTATGACCGCGAGATGGCGCTGGTGGCGCGGCTCGCCGCCGACGGCGCGGCGCTGGGGGTGGCGCGCTTCTCGGCCGACCCCGACAACCGCCGCGCCGAGTTCGCCGTGGCGCTGCGCAGCGACTGGAAGGGCAAGGGACTGGGCTACCTGCTGATGACCCGGATCATCGACATCGCCCGGCGCCGCGGCATCGCCGAGATGATCGGCGACGTGCTGCACGAGAACGAGCCCATGCTGACGCTGGCGAAGAGCCTGGGCTTCGCGCTGTCCGCCCATCCCGACGATCCCGAGCTGGTGCGGGTGACCAAGCCGCTCGCCTGAGACAGATGACCACAGAGACGGTGAGACAGTGAGGGGAAGGCGTTGGTGCGCCCCGGCCCCCCTCGTAGCCTCGCCGCCTCGGTGGTCGATCCTTGCGGCGCCGTTAGTCGCGCTTCGCCTTGCGGCTGAAGGCGGCGATGGCGGCGAGCTCGCCCTTCTCCGGCGTCGCCGCGCCGTCGGCGAGGCGCTGATAGAGACGCGCCGCGCCCTGGTAGATCTGCTGCGCCGCCGCGTCGCCGGCGAGGAAGGCGGCGATCTCCTCCATCTCGGCGACCCAGCGGTAGGCCTTGGGGAACATGGTCGGCAGCCGCGCCAGATAGGGCAGCAGGCCGGGCTGGCTTTCGCGCAGCTCCTGCATCAGCGCCTCGCTGGTGCCGCCGCGCGCGGCGCCGAGCGCCATCGCCGCGCCCAGCGCGGTGATGCCCTTGGTGAGGCCGGCATAGGACATCTTGAGCGCCGAGGCGGCGCCGACCGGCGCCGCCAGCACCCGCACCTCGAGGCCGAGCGGCGTCAGCCGCGCCAGCGCCGACGCATCCTCGCCGGAGGCGTAGAACACGGTGCGCGCCGCCGGCGCCGGCGGCGGGCCGATGATGCCGGCATCGACGTAGCCGCATCCCGTGCGCGCCAGGATCGCGCCGATGCGCTCCGCCGTCGCCGGCGACACCGCGTTGCAATCGACATAGACCGGCTTGCGCCGCGCCGCGGCGAGCACCGGGACGAAGCTCTCGGCGAGACCGAGCGCCTCGCCGGGCGGCACGATCGACAGGACGAGGCCGGCTTCCTCGACGAGGCGCGCCTGGTCGTCGACCACCTCGAAGCCGGCGCCTCGGGCGCGCGCCGCGCTGGCGGGGCTGCGGCCGGCGAGCACGGTCAGGATGCGCGCGCCGCGCTCCTTGAGCCGGCGGCCGACGGCGCTCCCCATCTCGCCCGGCGCGATGATGGCGACGGTCTCGGTCATCGCTCCCTCTCCCTGCGTTGCAGCACGATGCGGCCATAAAATTCGGACAGGATCGACGCGCTCAGCGCCGTCAGGACGAGGCGCATCGCCACCTCTATCACCGCGTCGAGCAGCACGAAGCCGAGCGGCGGCTCCTCGGCGAGCGCCAGGTCCGGGCCGAGATGCGCCGCCGCCAGCAGCTGGCCGAGCAGGATCTCGACGACCAGCAGGACCGGCAGCACCGCCAGGAAGCCGGCAAGGAAGAGGCGCCAGCTGTTGCCTTCCATCGCGCGCCAGCCGGCGGCGAGGCCGAGCGGCTCGCCGAAGGCGGCCGCCGGAAAGAGGATCGACGCGCGCGTCATGGCCAGCGACAGCGCCACCGCCGCGACCCCGGCCGCCGCGGTCGCCGCCGCGGCGGCTTCGCCCTCGGCCGGCTGCGTCAGGCCGGCATACCAGACCGCGGCGAAGAAACCGGCGCCGACGGCGCCGATCGCCAGCGTGTAGAGGATGAAGCGCAGCCAGACCCGGGCGAAGAGCCGCCGCGGCAGGGCGCGGGGGTCGCCGGTCAGCGTCAGTCGATACCAGCGCACGGCGAAGGCATTGACCGCGACGAGGCCGATCACGGCGTCGAGCACCGCGCCGGCGTCGAGCGCCGCGGCGCGGGCCGCCGGCGCGAGGTAGCGCGCGCCGAGCGTGGGCAGCAGCAGCGCGGCCAGCATGGCGAGAAGCGGCAGCCAGCCGAGCTCGAGCACCGTTCCGGGGCGGGCCAGGACCGAGCGCCAGGCGGCCATGACCGCCGCCGCCACCGGCACCTTGATGCGTATCGCGCCAGCGTCCATGGAGCGGCGAGGCTAGCCGCCGCCGCCCGGCGGGGCAAGCGCCCGCGGCTCAGGCGCCGGCGTCGAGCGCGTAGCCGGCGGCGCGCACGGTGCGGATGACGTCGGAGCGGTCGCCGTCGTTGAGCGCCTTGCGCAGCCGGCGGATATGGACATCGACGGTGCGCAGCTCGACCTCGGCCTCGCGCCCCCAGACGCCGTCGAGCAGCTGCTCGCGCGAGAACACCCGGCCGGGCCGCTCCATGAAGAAGCGCAGCAGGCGGAACTCGGTCGGGCCCAGATGCACCGGCGTGTTGGCGCGCGAGACGCGATGGGCGGAGAGGTCCATGACGATGTCGCCGAAGCGCAGCATCTCCGCCGTGGTCATCGGCCGCACGCGGCGGATGACGGCGCGCAGCCGGGCGATGAGCTCGCCCGGCGAGAACGGCTTCACGACATAGTCGTCGGCGCCGCTGTCGAGGCCGCGCACGCGGTCGCCCTCCTCGCCGCGCGCGGTGAGCATGATCACCGGCAGGTCGCGCCAGGCCGGGGCGCGGCGGATCTGGCGGCAGATCTCGAGGCCGGAGATGCGCGGCAGCATCCAGTCGAGCAGCACCGCGTCGGGCTTGCTCTCGCGCAGCTGCAGCAGCGCCTCCTCGCCGTCATGCGCCTCGTTGACGGCGAAGCCCTCGCGCTCGAGGTTGTAGCGCAGCAGGGTGACGAGCGCCGGCTCGTCCTCGACCACCAGCACCAGGGGCCGCATCAGGCTTCGGTCTCCGCCTCGGCCTCGCCGGGCGGGGCGCCGCGCACGACGGCGAGGCTCGACCGGTCGCCCTTGGGCCGCGCCTGGACGAGCGGCGTGCCGTGCACGAGGAAATAGAGCGTCTCGGCGATGTTGGTGGTGTGGTCGCCGACGCGCTCCAGGTTCTTGGCGATGAACAGCAGGTGGGTGCAGGCGGTGATGTTGCGGGGGTCCTCGATCATGTAGGTCAGCAGCTCGCGGAAGAGGCTCGTATACATCTCGTCGAGCTCTTCGTCGCGCAGCCACACGGCGAGCGCCTTGTCGGCGTCGCGCTCGACATAGGCGTCGAGCATGTCCTTGATCATCGCCTGGCACAGCCGGCCCATGCGCGGCACGGCGTAGACCGGCCTGACCGGCGGCGTCTGGTTGAGCGCGATCGAGCGCTTGGCGACGTTGGCGGCGTAGTCGCCGATGCGCTCGAGGTCGCTCGAGATCTTGAGCGCGGCGATGCTCTGCCGCAGGTCGCGCGCCATGGGCTGGCGCAGCGCCAGCATGCGGACCACCATGCTCTCGATCTCGCGCTCGAGATTGTCGACTTGGACGTCGCCCTCGATCACCTCGGTGGCGAGGTCGCTGTCGCGCTTCACCACCGCCTCGATCGCCGCGCCGAGCTGGCTTTCGGCGATGCCGCCCATCTGGCTGATGGTGTTGTCGAGCCGCTGCAGCTCTTCGTCGTAGCTCTTGATGATGTGTTCTGAGGCCATGTCGGGGATGCCTTGCTCAGCCGAAGCGGCCGGTGATGTAATCCTCGGTCCGCTTCTCCCGGGGATGGGTGAAGATCGTCTCGGTCTCGTCGTACTCGACGAGCTCGCCCAGATACATGAAGGCGGTGAAGTCGGAGCTGCGGGCCGCCTGCTGCATATTGTGGGTGACGATGGCGATGCAATAGTCGGACTTGAGCTCGGCGATGAGCTCCTCGACGCGCTGCGTCGAGATCGGGTCGAGCGCCGAGGCCGGCTCGTCGAGCAGCAGGATCTCGGGCTTCACCGCGATGGCGCGGGCGATGCAGAGGCGCTGCTGCTGCCCGCCGGAGAGCGAGAGGCCGCTCTGGCGCAGCTTGTCCTTGACCTCGTCCCACAGCGCGGCGCGGCGCAGCGCCTGCTCGACGCGCTCGTCGAGCTCGCTCGGCGACAGCCGCTCGTAGAGGCGGATGCCGAAGGCGACGTTGTCGTAGATCGACATCGGGAAGGGCGTCGGCTTCTGGAACACCATGCCGATCTTGGCGCGCAGCAGGTTGAGATCCTGGCCGGCGTCGAGGATGTTGCGGCCGTCGACCAGCACCTCGCCGGTGGCGCGCTGGCCGGGATAGAGCTCGTAGATGCGGTTCAGCACGCGCAGCAGCGTCGACTTGCCGCAGCCCGACGGGCCGATGAAGGCGGTGACGCGCTTGTCGTGCAGCGTCAGGTTGATGCCTTTGAGCGCCTCGTACTTCTTGTAATAGAAGCGCACGTCCTTGATCACCACCTTGGGCGCCGTCTGCGCCACGACGGCGGGTTCCTGCGGCCGCACCACCGGCCGGCCGAGCGTGGCCGGGCGCGGCGCCTCGGCGGTGACGGTGATGTCGGCATTCATGGCGATCGGTTGCTCCAGCTGACGAGGAAACGGGCGAGGATGTTGAGCAGCAGGATGGTGACGGTGATGAGCAGCGCGCCGCCCCAGGCGAGCTTCTGCCAGTCGGCGTAGGGGCTCAGCGCGAACTGGAAGATGACGACCGGCAGGTTGGCCATCGGCGCGTTCATGTTGGCGGACCAGAACTGGTTGTTGAGCGCCGTGAACAGCAGCGGCGCCGTCTCGCCGGCGATGCGCGCCACCGCCAGCATGACGCCGGTGAGCATGCCTTGGATCGCGGCGCGGTAGATCACGCTCACGATCACCTTCCATTGCGGCGTGCCGAGCGCGATCGCCGCCTCGCGCAGCCCGCCCGGCACGAGCCGCAGCATGTCCTCGGTGGTACGCACCACCACCGGCACGACGATGATGGCGAGCGCCGCGGCGCCGGCCCAGGCGGAGAAGTTCCCCATCGGCACCACCATCAGCTCGTAGACGAAGAGGCCGATGATGATCGAGGGCGCGCTCAGCAGGATGTCGTTGACGAAGCGCACGACCGGCGCGATCCGGCTGCCGGCGCCGAACTCGGCGAGGTAGGTGCCGGTGAGCACGCCCACCGGCGTGCCGACCAGGGTGGCGACCACGGTCATGACGACGCTGCCATAGATCGCGTTGGCGAGGCCGCCGGTGCTGCCCGGCGCCGGCGTCATCTCGGTGAAGAAGCCGGTGCTCAGGGCGGCCAGGCCATTAGCGACCAGCGTCCACAGGATGAGGAACAGCACCAGCAGCCCGGCCACCGTCGCCGCCATCGAGAGCGCGAGATAGACATGGTCGCCGGCGCGGCGGCGGGCGTAGAGACCGGCGGCGCGCATCACTTGGCCGCCTGCTGCTCGAGCCGCAGCAGCATCAGCTTGGCGGCGGCGAGCACGATGAAGGTGATGACGAAGAGGATGAAGCCGAGGGCGAAGAGCGACGAGACGTAAAGCTTGCTCAGCGCCTCGGTGAACTCGTTGGCGAGCGTCGCCGAGATCGTCGTTCCCGGCGCCAGCAGCGACAGCCGGATGTGATGCGCGTTGCCGATGACGAAGGTGACCGCCATGGTCTCGCCGAGCGCGCGCCCCAGCCCCAGCATGACGCCGCCGATGACGCCGGTGCGCGTATAGGGCAGGACGATGTTGTTCACCACCTCCGAGGTGGTGGCGCCGACGCCATAGGCGCTCTCGCGCAGCATCGGCGGCACGGTGAGGAAGACGTCGCGGGCCACCGCGGAGATGAAGGGGAGCACCATGACCCCCAGGATGATGCCGCCGGTCAGCATGCCGAGACCGAGCGGCGGACCGTCGAAGAGCGGGCCGAAGATCGGCAGCTGGCCGAAGGTGTCGATGAGCAGCGGCTCCACCGTGAGCTGCAGGAAGGGCGCCAGCACGAACAGCCCCCAGATGCCGTAGATGATGCTGGGGATGGCGGCGAGCAGCTCGACCAGGGTCCCGATCGGGCGGCGCAGCGGCGGCGGGCAGAGCTCGGTCAGGAACACGGCGATGCCGAGCGCGACCGGGATGCCGATCAGCATGGCGATCGCCGAGGTGACGAGCGTGCCGTAGATCGCCGGCAGCGCGCCGAAATCGTCCTTGACCGGGTTCCAGGCGGCGCTCGTCAGGAAGCCCCAGCCGAACCTCTCGAAGGCCGGCGCGGCGCTGAACGCCAGCGTCACGACGATGCCGCCCAGCAGCACCAGCACGCCGACGGCGAAAAGCCGGGTCGCGCCGCGGAAGGCGGCGTCCTGCAGGCGCTGGCGGTCGAGCCGCCGGCGCGAGATGAGGGGCAGCGCAATGGTCATGTCGGCGTCCCGTGCGTGCTCACCGGCTCTGCCGGGGCGGCGCCCCGCCGTAGCGGGCATGGGCGACGCGCCGCGGCTTCGGTCGGTGGCGTGGCTGCACGGGCTTTCCTCACACTGATTCGGGGGCGACCCCGCCCGGCCCACCGGCCGGACGGCATCGGAGCTTCCCTCCTTGGCTACAGGGAGTTCGTTGCATCTATAAGACAATATAATTGCCGAATTATGACAGTTCAGTTTAACCCGGCGGCAGCGGGAGGTGGACGGTGAAGACCGAACCCTCCCCCAGCTCGCTGTCGATGTCGAGCGCACCGCGGTGGTGGTTGACGATGTGCTTGACGATGGCGAGCCCGAGCCCGGTACCGCCCAGCTCGCGCGAGCGCGCGGCATCGACCCGGTAGAAGCGCTCGGTCAGCCGCGGCAGGTGCTCGCGCGGGATGCCGTCGCCATGGTCGCGGACGGAGATGGCGATCGCCGCCGGCCGCTCGCCCGGCCGGCTCCCCGGCAGGAAGCGCGGCGAGGGGTGCGCGCTCACCTCGATCGGCGTGCCCGGGCGGCTGTACTTGATGGCGTTGTCGAGCAGGTTCTGGAACACCTGGGCGAGTTCGTCGGGCTCGCCCAGCACCTCGGCGAGGCCGGCCGGCAGCGCCAGGACGATGCGCATGTCGCGTGCCGCCGCGCGCTGTTCCAGCAGGTCGGCCACGGTGCGCAGCACGCGCTCGAGATCGACGCGCTCGGTCGGCGGCCGGTGCTCGTTCATCTCGATGCGCGACAGCGACAGGAGGTCGTCGACCAGCCGCTTCATGCGCTGCGACTGCTCGGCCATGATGC
>JASHTP010000306.1 GCA_030040495.1 Alphaproteobacteria bacterium | reverse complement strand
CCATGGCCGACCTCGTCGCCGGCGCCGAGGCGCAGGGCGATCTCGACCCGTGGCAGCGCGCCAACCTCGCCGAGATGCGCCGGCTCTGGCTGCACGCGACCTCGGTGCCGGGCGAGCTCGTCGCGGCGCTCTCCAAGGCCTGCTCCGCCTGCGAGATGCGCTGGCGCCAGGCGCGGCCCGCCGGCGAGTTCAGCGCCGTGCTGCCGGAGCTCCGCCGCGTGCTCGAGTTGGTGCGCGAGGCGGCGGCGGCCAAGGCGGCGCGTCTCGGCAAGAGCCCCTATGAGGCGCTGCTCGACGAATACGAGCCCGGCGGCAGCACGGCGGCGATCGACCTGCTGTTCGACGATCTCGCCGCCCTGCTGCCGGGGCTCATCGACCGCGCGCTCGAGCGCCAGGCGCGCCGTCCGCCGCCGCTGCCGCCGGCGGGGCCGTTCCCGATCGAGGCGCAGCGCCAGGTCGCGCTCGAGCTCATGGCGCGGCTCGGCTTCGATTTCGAGTATGGCCGGCTCGATGTCAGCCTGCACCCCTTCTGCGGCGGCACCCCCGACGATGTGCGCCTCACCACGCGCTACGACGAGGCGGATTTCGGCCGCGCGCTCATGGGCGTGCTGCACGAGACCGGGCACGCGCTTTACGAGCGCGGCCTGCCCGAAGCCTGGCGCCGCCAGCCGGTCGGCAACGCCCGCGGCATGAGCATCCACGAGAGCCAGTCGCTGCTGGTGGAGATGCAGGCCTGCCGCTCGCGCGAATTCATCGAGTTCGCGGCGCCGCTGCTGCGCCGCGCCTTCAACGGCGGCGGCCCCGCCTGGGAGGCGGAGAGCCTCTATCGCCTCAACACCCGCGTCGAGCGCAGCCTCATCCGGGTCGATGCCGACGAGGTGACATATCCCGCCCACGTCATCCTGCGCTACCGGCTGGAACGCGCGATGATCGCCGGCGAGCTCGCGCTCGAGGATCTGCCGGGAGCGTGGAACGAGGCGATGCGGAGCCTCGTCGGCGTCGCGCCCGAGAGCGATCGCGAAGGCTGCCTCCAGGACATCCACTGGTACGACGGCGCCTGGGGCTATTTCCCGACCTACACTTTGGGCGCGATGACCGCGGCGCAGCTCTTCGACGCCGCCAAGCGCGCCGATCCGCGCATCCTGCCCGGCATCGCCCGCGGCGATTTCGCGCCGCTTCTCGCCTGGCTGCGCGAGCATGTGCATCAGCAGGGCTCGCGCTATTCCACCGCCGAGCTCATCGCGCGCGCCACCGGCCGCCCGCTCGACGCCAAGACCTACGAGCGCCATCTCGAGACGCGCTACCTCGCGGATTAGAACGGCGCGCAGCGCTGCTCGCGCTGCGCCTGGCGCAGCGCCGGCAGCTCCTCGTCATTGGCGATGAGCGTGCGGAACAGCACGATGCCGCGCCGGCTCGGCGATCGCACCAGGCGCGTGCCGGGCGGCGGTGCCGCCTGTTGGCCGGGGCCGACGAGCAGGATGTCGACGCTCGGCGCGCCGGCGCCGCGGTCGTCGAGCACGAAGAAATTGTCGGTATTGGCGGCAAAGAACGCCACGGACCAGTAGGTGCCGGGGACGGGAGCGCTGACGCGCAGCGGCCGCCGGCCGACGTCGAAGCTGCAGACGGTGTAGAGCAGGTCGGGGCTCGGCATGACGACGCCGCGCGCCCGGTCGTCGGCGCGCGGCGGATGAATTGCCGCGTTCAGCGCGCCGGCCGCGTCCATGGCGGCGATGGTGCGCGCCATGATCAGCCGCGGCACCGCCCAGAGCGCCGCGACATGGACCAAGGCGGCGAGCGCGAGCGTCGCCAGGAGCGTGCGCGCCCAGAATTTCATGGGCAGCGCTCGGCGACGATGCGCGGCAGCGCCGCCCGCGCCGGCGCCGCATAGAGCGCGGCGGCGGGATTGTAGAGGCGGAGCGTCAGGAAGAGCTGCGTCTCGTTGCCGCTCGGCAGCCAGCTGCCCGGCTTCGCCGTGGCCGAGACATGCACCACATAGCCGCCGTCGGCCTCGCGCCGGAGCGTGGTGCCGCTGTAGGAAAAGCGCTGCTGCGGGTTCGCGATGAGGAAGCGGTCGGCGCCATAGAGCGTGAGGCTCCACCAGCGCGCGGCGGGGTCGCGTCCTTCGACCCGGTAATCGCAGCGGGCGCGCAAGGCATGCCCGTCGTCATCCTCGGACGCGACGAAATAGATCGTCTCGGACTTGTCGAGGGCGAGAAGCCCGCCGACCGCGATCGCGGCGCGCGTGTAGAGATCGGCCTCGGGGCTGCCGGCCTCGAGAAAGGCGCGCCACGGCCCGTTCCGCACGGCGGCCCAGCTTCCCGAGATCCTCAGCGCCAGCGCGGCCGAGGCGAGGCCGAGCGCGAGGCCGCCGGCCAGGACCGCGGCCGCCGCGACAAGGTGCTTTGTCCTCTTGCGCGTGACGGCCATCATGCGAATTCTACGGGATCGGCGGCGGGCCGGGCAATCGGCGGACAAGCCGGGTCGGATCGTTTTGGAGATGGACATGCGTGGTATCGGTTGGCTTGCTTTCGCCGCGGCGCTGTCGGCCGCGGGCTGCTCCTGGATGCCCTTCATCGGCAGCGATGACGGGCCCCACCTCACCAACGCCGCGGTAGAGGCCTGCGAGCGCAAGGCCGATGCGCTCGGCTACGACCGGGTGGCCGAGCTTGAATCGCGGCCGGGCAGCAACGGCCGCTACACCGTCGTGCTCGACGTCCGCCAGAACGAGGGCTATGGCCAGGTTTCGTGCGCCTTCGACCCCGTCAAGGGCGCCGAGATCGCGCCGCCCCAGGCGGCCCGGAAGTGACCCAGGCGGAGTTGCGGCGCGCCCCCCGGGGCGATAGGCTGCACCCCCTCTTGCCAACCCCCTTGGTACCCTCGTGCGCTATCTCAGCACCCGCGACGCCCGGACTCCGCCGGAGCGCCTCTCCTTCGAGGACGTGCTGCTCGCCGGGCTCGCACCCGATGGCGGGCTCTACGTGCCGGAGGCCTGGCCGCGCCTCGACGCCGACGCGCTGCGCCGCATGCGCGGGCATTCCTACGCCGAGATCGCCGCGACGGTGGTGGCTCCGTTCCTGGGCTCGGCGATCGAGCCCAATGCATTGAAATCGCTGGTCGCCGGCGCCTATGCCGGGTTCGGCCACGCGGCCGTCGCGCCGCTGAAGCAGCTCGGCCCCGAGCTCTGGCTGATGGAGCTTTTCCATGGGCCCACCCTGGCCTTCAAGGATTATGCGCTGCAGCTCGTGGGGCCGCTCTTCGACGCGGTGCTGGCGCGGCGCCGGCGGCGCGTGACCATCATCGGCGCCACTTCCGGCGATACCGGCTCGGCGG
>JASHTP010000023.1 GCA_030040495.1 Alphaproteobacteria bacterium | reverse complement strand
GGCCGATGCGCGGAGCCGCCCGGCACCAGCAGCAGCAGCCGCTCGGGCAGGCCGAACCGCGCGATGTCGCGCGCCGCCCAGGAAAGATCGGGCAACGGCACCTCGGCGATGCCGGCGAGCCGCAGCTGCTCGGCCTGGCGGTCGATGGTGTGCATGAGATCGCGCCGCGGATTGGCGTGCGGCAGCGAGGCGCCGGGCGCGATCCCCGACCAGTCCGGCCGTCCCATCACCCGGTGATAGAAGCTCGAGCGGTCCGAGGTCTGGAGATCGTAGACGCGGTCGAAGCGGCCGCTGCGCAGCATCCGCAGGAGCCGCCACCAGCCGCGGAGATCGAAGAGCCGCGGACGCTCGTCGATCAGCACCCGGTCGAAATAGGGCGCGGCGCGGGCGAGCTCGGCATAGGGCGCGGTGGTGAGGAGCGTGATCTCGTCGCCGAGATGGTGCCGGCGGATGGCGGCGGCGGGCCCCATCGCCTGGACGAAATCGCCGAGCGCGCCAAGCTTGATGACGAGGATGCGCATGTGCCGTGGCTGCCGGGCTGCATTGGCGTCGTGCGTCCTTCGACAAGCTCGGGATGAGGAAGACCGGAAACGGCCCCTGCCAAGGGCCGCAAAGAAACCTCCTCATCCTGAGCCTGTCGAAGGACGCAGGATGATCCTGCGGCGCTTCTTAGCCGCCAAAGCGGCGGCGAGAAAGCCGCGCTACGCCGCCGCGTGCCCCTCGGCGGCGGCGGCGGGGAACAGGATCTCCTCGTAGACGGCGAGCGTGCGGTCGGTCATCGCCCGGGTGGTGAAATGGGCGCGCATATGGGCGATGGCGCGCTGCGCCAGCGCGAGGCGCTCGGCCGGGCTCAGCGCCAGGGCGCCGGCGATGGCTTGGGCGAGCGCGTCGGGATCGCCGGGCGGCACCAGCCAGCCGGTCTCGCCGTCGAGCACGATCTCGCGCGCGCCGCCATGGTCGGTCGCCACCACCGGCCGCCCCATCGCCTGCGCCTCGGCGATGATGCGGCCGAAGCCCTCCGGCCGCGTCGAGGCGGAGACGACGACGTCGGCGAGCATGTAGGCGGCGGGGATGTCGCGGCAATCCTCGATCACCTGGAAGAGCCCGCCGAGCCCCTTGCGCGCGATGGTCTCGAGCAGCTGCTGGCGGTAGCGGCCGTCGCCGGTGCCGACGAGGACGCAGCGCAGGTCGCGCCGCTCGAGCCGCGCCATGGCGTCGACCAGCACGAGCTGTCCCTTCCAGCGCGTGAGCCGGCCCGGCAGCATCACCACCTGCAGCCCGTCGGGCAGCTGCCATTCGCGCGCCACGCGGATGACGCGCTCGGCGCTCACCCGCTCGGGATCGAAGCGGCCGAAATCGACGCCGCGCTCGATGATCCTGAGCCTCTCCTCGGGCACGCCGTAGACGCGCATCACATGCTCGGCGACGAAGCGCGAGATGGCGATGACGCGCTCGCCCTGGGCCATCACCGCGTTGTAGCGGCGCTTGAGCCAGGTCTCGTCGCCATAGGCGTTGTGGAAGGTGGTGACGAAATGGCAGTGGGTGCGGCGCGCCGCGGCGAGCGCGCTCCAGGCCGGCGCGCGGCTCCGCGCATGGATGATGTCGATGCGCTCGCGCCGGATGAGCTGCGCCAGGCGCTCGACGTTGCGCCGCATGGTGACGGGATTCTTCGAGGCGAGCGGCAGCTCGACATGCAGCGCGCCGGCGCGCTCGAGCTCGCGCACCATCGGCCCGCCTTCCGACGCCACCACCGCCTTCCAGCCGCCGGCGACGAGCGCCGCCGCGACCTCGACGGTGCCGCGCTCGACGCCGCCGGTGACGAGGCGCGGCAGCACCTGCAACACCGCCGGCGGCCGGGTTCCCGCCGCCGCCGCTCCGGTGCTAGTCTCGGCCTCGATCGTCATGAAACGCTGATAACGCAATGAGCCAGTTGTCGACGCCGAGCCCGGGCGAGCCAGCGCCCCGCATCTTAACACGCGCGGACGGCGCCACAATCGCCTACCATCGCCACGACGGCAGGAAGCCGGGAATCGTCTTCCTCGGCGGCTTCATGTCCGACATGACCGGCACCAAGGCGCGCCATCTCGACGGCTTCTGCCGGGCGCGCGGCCAGTCCTTCCTGCGCTTCGACTATTTCGCGCACGGCGCCTCGTCCGGCGATTTCGCCGCGGCCACGGTCGGGCGCTGGAAGGAGGATTCGCTCGCCGTTCTCGACGCGCTGACCGAGGGACCGCAGATCCTGGTGGGCTCGAGCCTCGGCGGCTGGCTCATGCTGCTGGCGGCGCTGGCGCGGCCCGGGCGCGTCGCCGGGCTGGTCGGCATCGCCGCCGCCGCGGATGCGACCGAGGCGCTGATGTGGGCGAATTTCGCGCCGGAGCTGCGCGAGCGGATCCTGCGCGACGGCGCGGCGCGGCTGCCCTCGGCCTATGACGAGAAGGGCTATCTCTTCACCCGCACGCTCATCGAGGAAGGCAGGCGCCACCTGCTGATGGGCGCGCCGATCGCGATCGACTGCCCGGTCAGGCTGCTGCACGGCATGCGCGATCCCGACGTGCCGTGGCAATGGAGCCTGGCGCTCGCCGAGAAGCTCACGGCGCGCGACGTCGAGATCACGCTGGTGAAGGAAGGCGACCACCGGCTCTCGACCGAAAGCGACCTGGCGCTGCTGACGCGCACGCTCGAGGCGCTGCTTCAGCCCCCCGCGAGCAACGCCGCGAGCCCGTCGCGGTAGCTGGGATAAAGCAGCCGCACGCCGAGCTCCTCTTTGATGCGGCGGTTGGAGACGCGCTTGTTGTCGTCATAAAAACTGCGCGCCATCGGCGAGAGCGCGGCCTCGTCGAACGGCACCAGCGGCGGCGGCGCGACGCCGAGGAGCCGGCAGGCATGGGCGATCACCGCCTCGGGCGGCGCGGGATCGTCGTCGCAGACATTGTAGATCGCGCCCGGCGCCGGCCGCGCCATCGAGGCGCGCAGCACCTGGACGAGGTCGGCGACGTGAATGCGCGAGAAGACCTGGCCCGGCTTGTCGACGCGCTGGGCGCGGCCGGCGCGCACCGTGTCGAGGGCGCTGCGCCCGGGCCCGTAGATGCCGGCAAGGCGGAACACATGCGCCGGCACGCCGCGGCGGCGGTGGAGCTCGAGCCAGCCCTGCTCCGCCACGACGCGCCGCGCGCCGCGCTCGCCGCTCGGATTGAGCGGCGCGGTCTCGTCGACCCAGGCGCCGCCGCAATCGCCATAGACGCCGGTGGTGGAGAGGTAGCCGAGCCAGGCGAGCCCTGCGAGCGCGGCGATGTCGCCGCCATGCTCGGCCAGCACCGGGTCGCCCAGGGCGTCGGGCGGCACCGAGACCAGCAGATGCGTCGTGCCGGCAAGCAAGGCCGCGGGCTCGGCGAGCCTCGCCCCGCGGGTGAAGCGGTGGAGGCGGATGCCGCCCTCGCCGTCGCCGCCCTCGCGGCTGGTGCCGGCGACCGGCCAGCCCTCGGCGCCGAGCGCGCGGGCGAGAAAGCCGGCGCTGTAGCCGAGCCCGAAGCAGAAAAGCCGGCCGGAACTCATGCCGGAGCGCCGGCGCCGCCGAAGGCGAGCGCAATCGGATCGCCCGCCGCATGCACGCGACGGTTGCGAATGCGGGGCACCTGCACCGCGTTTTGGAACCGCGGGCCCGGCGTCTCTCTTTCCTCGACCGTCACCGTCACGTCCGCTCGCTTTCGGGCGGGGATATTATCAGAGCGTTAGGCGCGGATGATTTACAAACGGGCGGCCGCAACCCATCTCTTGTCGGCAAGGCCAGGGGTCGGGGCCGTCGGGCCGCCTCGATCGGCCGCCATCGATCGAGGACGGGGATGATCATGCCGCGGCATGCTTACCGTGGTCGGCGGCTTTGCCTATAATGCCGGGCCGCGGCCGGCGGGTCTTTTCCGGGACGGCGGGGGGTCGATGAAGCGCATTGTCGGGGCGATCGCCTTTGTGGCGCTGCTTGCGGGCGGCGGCATCGCCTATCGCGCGCTCGAGGTCAAAGAAGCGAATTCGCAGAGCGCGCCGGCGCCGAGCGCGGCCCCGGCGATCCCGGTGCTGGTGGCGGCGGCGCAGCGCCAAACCGTCGCGATCAAGCTCGGCGCCATCGGCACGGCGCAGCCGATCGCCTCGGTCGGCGTCAAATCGCGCATCGACGCGCAGATCGCCGAGGTCAAGGTCCAGGACGGGCAGTACGTAAAGGCGGGCGACACGCTCTTCCTGCTCGACAGCCGCGCCGCCGAGGCGCAGGTGCTCCAGGCCCAGGCGCAGCTGGCGCGCGACAAGGCGCAGCTCGCCAACGCCAATCGCGATGTCGGGCGCTACGCGCCGCTGGTGGCCAAGGATTTCGTCTCGCGCCAGCAATACGACACCGCCGTCGCCACCGCCCAGGCGCTCGAGGCGAGCGTCCAGGCCGACGACGCGGCGCTGCAGAACGCCAAGGTGCAGCTCACCTATTACACCATCGCCGCGCCGATGGACGGCCGGCTCGGCATGGTCACGGCGAAAGCCGGCAACAACGTCAAGGCCAATGACGTGCCCTTCCTCTCCATCAACCAGGTGAAGCCGATCTACGTCACCTTCTCGGTCGCCGAGCGCGAGCTGCCGGGGATCCGCGCGGCGATGGCGGCGGGACCGGTGCGGGTCGACGCGCTGGCGGCCGGCGACAAGGGCCGGCCGGTGCAAGGCAGGCTCGCCTTCTTCGACAACGCCGTCGACACGACGACGGGCACGATCGCGCTGCGCGCGATCTTCGAGAATGGGGACGAGCGGCTGTGGCCGGGCCAGTTCGTCAACGTCACGCTGGTGCTGGGCGAGGAGCCCAACGCGCTCGTGGTGCCGCAGGCGGCGGTGCAGCTCGGCCAGGCCAGTCCCTTCGTCTTCGTCGTCAAGCCCGACAACACCGCCGAGGCGCGCAAGGTGGCGGTGAGCCGGACCGTCGACGGCCAGAGCGTCATCGCCAGCGGCCTCGAGGCCGGCGAGCGCGTCGTCGTCGACGGCCAGCTGCGCCTCAGCAACGGCAGCCGCGTCCAGGTCCGTTCGGGCGAACGCCAGACCCCGGCCGGCAGCGCGTCATGACCTTGCCGGAGCTTTGCATCCGTCGTCCGGTGATGACGACGCTGCTGATGCTGGCCTTCGTCGTCTTCGGCATGTTCGGCTACCGGCTGCTGCCGGTGGCGGCGATCCCGCGCGTCGACTTCCCCACCATCGTCGTCACGGCGGTGCTTCCCGGCGCCAGCCCGGACACCATGGCCTCCTCGGTGGCGACGCCGCTGGAGCGGCAGTTCACCACCATCGCCGGCCTCGATTCGATGACCTCGACGAGCGGCCAGGGCGTCACCGCCATCACCATGCAGTTCGCCCTCGACCGCAACATCGACGGCGCGGCGCTCGACGTGCAGGCGGCGATGACGGCGGCGGCGAAGCTGCTGCCGCCGCCCTCGCAGATGACGACGCCGCCGAGCTTCCAGAAGGTCAATCCGGCGGACCAGCCGGTGATCTACCTGTCGCTCAACTCCGAGACGCTGCCGCTCTATCAGGTCGACGAGTATGCCGAGACGATGATGGCCGAGCGCATCGGCATGCTGCCGGGCGTGGCCCAGGTGCAGGTCTTCGGCGCGCAGAAATTCGCCGTGCGCGTCCAGACGAACCCGGAGGCGCTGGCGGCCAAGGGACTGACCTTCGACGACATCACCGCCGCGGTCGCGGCGGCCAATTCGAGCACGCCGGTCGGCCTCCTGGACGGGCCGCATCAGAGCTTCACGGTGGAGGCGACGGGCACCCTGCCGCACGCCGCCGACTACCGGCCGATCATCGTCGCCTACCGCAACGGCGCGCCGGTGCGGCTCGGCGAGGTCGCCACCGTCGTCGACAGCGTCGAGAACACCAAGATCGCCAGCTTCTACAACGGAAGGCGCGGCGTCGTGCTCTCGGTCCTGCGCCAGCCCTACGCCAACACGGTCGAGGTGGTCGACAGCGTCAAGGCGCTCATCCCGATCTTCCGCGAGCAGATCCCGCCCTCGGTCAATCTCGAGGTGCTGAACGACCGCTCGGTGTCGATCCGCCAGTCGGTCAACGACGTGCAGTTCACGCTGATGATCACCGTCGTGCTCGTCGTGCTGGTGATCTTCCTGTTCCTGCGCAACGTCACCGCGACGATCATCCCGGCGCTGGCGCTGCCGGTCTCGGTGATCGGCACCTTCGCCGGCATGTACGTCATGGGCTACTCGATCGACAATCTGTCGCTGATGGCGCTCACCTTGTCGGTGGGCTTCGTCGTCGACGACGCCATCGTCATGCTGGAGAACATCGTCCGCCACGTCGAGAACGGCGAGCGCGTGCTCGACGCGGCCTTCCGCGGCTCGCGCGAGATCGGCTTCACCATCATCTCGATCACGCTGTCGCTGGTGGCGGTGTTCATTCCGGTGCTGTTCATGAGCGGCGTCGTCGGCCGCGTCTTCCGCGAGTTCGCCGTCACCATCAGCATGACCATCCTGATCTCCGGGCTGGTGTCGCTGACGCTGACGCCGATGCTGTGCTCGCGCGTGCTCAAATCGGCCGATCACGGCGCCCGGCCCAATGCGCTCTTCCGCGCCTCCGAGGCGGTGTTCAGCGGCATGCTGCGCGCCTACGAGGCGGGCCTGCGCTTCGTCATGGCGCACCGGCCGGCGACGCTCGGCGTCACGCTGCTGTCGCTGGCGGCGAGCATCTGGCTGTTCGCGGTCATGCCGAAAGGGTTCTTCCCGATCGAGGACACCGGCCAGATCTTCGCCTTCACCGAGGCGGCGCAGGACACCTCCTTCCAGTCGATGCTGGAGCACCAGGCGGCGGTCGTCGACATCGTCCGCGCCGATCCCAACGTGCAGGACGTCATCTCCACCATCGGCGCCACCGGCTTCAGCCCCGCGCTCAACAACGGCCGCTTCTTCGTCCAGCTGAAGCCGTTCGATCAGCGCACGCTGTCCGCCAACGAGATCATCCAGGAGCTCAGGCCGAAAGTGGCGGCGGTGCCGGGGATGCGCACCTTCTTCCAGCCGCTGCAGAACATCCAGCTCGGCGGCCGGCTGTCGAAGAGCCAGTACCAGTACACGGTCCAGGACGCCGATCTCGACCAGCTCTACCATTTCGCCCCGGCGATGCAGGACAAGATCGCGCAGATTCCCGGCATCCTCGACGTCAACTCGGACCTGCAGCTGCTCAACCGCGAGGCGGTCGTCACCATCGACCGCGACAAGGCCTCGCAGCTCGGCATCACCGTCGACCAGGTGCGCAACGTCTTCTACAGCGCCTTCGGCACGCGCCAGATCTCGACCATCTACGAGCCGTCGAACGACTACCAGGTGATCCTCGAGGTCGATCCGCGCTACCAGCAGGACCCGACCGACCTGTCGCGACTCTACCTGCGCAGCGCCTCGGGACAGGCGGTGCCGCTCGATGCCGTCGCCTCGGTGAGCTCGGCGCTGGGCCCGGTCACCGTCAACCACCAGGGCCAGCTCCCGTCGGTCACCATCTCGTTCAACCTGGCGCCGGGCGTGTCGCTGGGCGAGGCGGTCGACGCCGTCCGCCGCGCCGAGCAGCAGATCAACCTGCCGGCCACCGTCAGCACCGGCTTCCAGGGCACGGCCCAGGTGTTCCAGGATTCGCTCAAGGGCCAGGGCCTGCTGATCATCGCCGCGGTGCTGGTCATCTACATGGTGCTGGGCATCCTCTACGAGAGCTTCATCCACCCGATCACGATTCTCTCCGGCTTGCCGTCGGCCGGGCTCGGCGCGCTGATCACGCTCATCATCTTCCGCCAGGATCTGAGCGTCATCGCCATCATCGGCATCGTCATGCTGATCGGCATCGTCAAGAAGAACGCGATCATGATGATCGATTTCGCCATCCAGCGGCGGGCCGCGGCCGACACCACGGCGGAGGCGGCGATCTTCGAGGCTTGCCTGCTGCGCTTCCGGCCGATCATGATGACGACCATGGCGGCGATCATGGGCGCGCTGCCCATCGCCATCGGCCTCGGCGCGGGCTCCGAGCTGCGCCGGCCGCTGGGCCTGGCGGTGGTCGGCGGCCTGCTCGTCTCGCAGCTGCTGACGCTGTTCATCACGCCGGTGATCTATGTCTATCTCGAGAAGCTTCGGCACCTGTTCAGCGCTGAGCCCGTCGCCGCCGCGGCCGCGCCGCTGCACGATTCCCATGCGCCGCTGCCCGGCCAATAGCGCCGTCCGCTTCCTCGCCGCCGCGCTTCTCCTGCTGTCGGCCGCGCTCCCCGCCGGCAAGGCGGCGGCGCAGCCCGCCGCCTCGGACGATCTCGCCGCCGTGCACGACCGCTGCGTCAGCTACGTCGCAAGCCATCCCCAGGAGGGGCTCGAGCGCGCCAAGCTGTGGAAGGAGCAGGGCGGCGGCTTCTACGCCGATCACTGCATCGCCATGGCGCTGTTCCAGCTGCACGACTACGCCGAAGCCGCCGAGCGCTTCGAATCGGCCGCGACGGCGATGCTCGGCATGCCGGCGCTGCAGCGCGCCAAGGCGCTCGACCAGGCCGGCCAGGCCTGGCTCGACGCGCATCAGCCCGAACGCGCCAAGGCGGCGTTCGACGCGGCGATCCAGCTCGCCGGCAAGGAAGCGGACCTGCTCATCGACCGCGCCGAGGCCTGGGCGGAGATGCAACAATACTGGAACGCCGTCGACGACCTCAACGACGCCATCGAGCTCGCCCCCGACCGCGCCGACGCCTATTTCTACCGCGGCGCCGCCTACCGCAACCTCAACGTGCTCGACCTCGCGCTCGAGGACATAGAGCACGGCCTGTCGCTGGCGCCCCATTCGCCGATCGGCCTGCTCGAGCGCGGCAATCTCCGCCGCCTCAAGGGCGACATCGCCGGCGCGCGCCAGGACTGGCTCGAGGTCAGCAAGCTGGCGCCGAACAGCGCCGAGGACAAGGCGGCGCGGCTCGATATCGCCAACCTCAAGGGCAAGGGCGAGGGCGCGACGGCGCCGGCGGCGCAGAAGACCCCGTAGCGCCGGGGATCGAGGGTCGCGCCGCCGCGGCCGCGCACGCTCGGCGCCAAATCCCCGCCCGGATCAGAAATCGAGATCGGCGTAGTGCTTGGGCGGCGGCGCGCCGGGAATGTGGTCGGCGAGGATCGGGCGGAAGCTCGGCCGCGACTTGACCCGCGCATACCATTCCTTGGCCGGCTCGTGCTGTTCCCACGGCACGTCGCCGAGATAGTCGATCGCCGAGAGATGCGCCGCCGCGGTGATGTCGGCGAGCGAGAAGTGATCGCCGGCGAGCCAGCGCCGCCGCTCGACGAGGTAGCCGATATAGTCGAGGTGATAGCCGAGATTGGCCTGGCCGGCGCGGATCGCCGCCGAGTTCGGCTGGCCGAATCCCAGGAAGCGCTTCATCATCTTCTCGCCGACGAGGTTCTCGGTGACCTCGTGGTTCATCTTGACATCGAACCAGGCGACGAGGCGGCGGACCTCGGCGCGGTCGAGCGGGTTGATGCCGAGCAGCAGCTTGTCGCGATAGACCTCGTCGAGGAACTCGGCGATGGCGCCGGCCTCGGCCAGCACCGTGCCGTCGGGCTCGATCAGCACCGGCACCTCGCCGGCGGGGTTGAGCGCCAGGAACTCCGCGCGCCGCTCCCAGGTGCGCTCGACCTTCATGGTGAAGTCGAGGCCCTTCTCCTGCAGCACGATGCGGATCTTGCGCGAGGCGGGCGACAGCCAGAGATGGTAGAGGAGGCGCATGGCGGCGGAGTTTAGCACAACCCGCCGCCGCCCTCACGCCGCCGCTCGCCCGCGGCAAAATCCGCGGCACGGCCGTCCCAGAGAGACGAGGCATCGTCGTCCCGCGCCGCGCGCGCCGGGACGGGAAAGGCAAGGCTCATGACCCGGCGGCCCGGCTTCGCGCTGCAATCGCTGCTGCTGCTCCTCTGCATCGGCCTCGCGCCGCCCGCCGGCGCCGCCGACGCGACGCGCATCACCGGCCCGGTGACGCAGGGCAACCTGTCGCTCTATTTCATCCACGGGCCCTCGGCGCCGGGCCCGGTGCCGCTGACCCTGGCCGAGGCGCTCGCCAAGGGCACCGTCACCGTCGCCGAGACCGGCGCGGTCAATGCGCTCATCATCGAGAACAGCGGCGCGGAGGAGGTCTTCGTCGAGGCCGGCAGCATCATCGAAGGCGGGCGGCAGGATCGCGTGCTGACCGTCAGCCTGCTCCTGCCGGCGCATTCCGGCCGCATTCCCGTCACCGTCTTCTGCGTCGAGCACGGGCGCTGGTCGGCGCGCAGCGGCGAGGATGCCGGGCGCTTCGCCGGCGCCGCGGCGCTGATCCCGTCGCACGCCGCCAAAGCGGCGATCCGCGAGGCGGCGCTGCCGCAGTCGCCGCAGGCGCGCGCCGCCGCCATCCGGGAGGGCCAGCAGCGGATCTGGAGCGATGTCGCGCGCCTCCAGCGCGCGCTGTCGCAGCGGCTCGGCGCCGACATCACCGCGCCGCCGTCGCGCACCAGCCTGCCGCTGGCGCTCGAAAACGCCG
>JASHTP010000305.1 GCA_030040495.1 Alphaproteobacteria bacterium | reverse complement strand
CGATCTCTCCGACATGTTCCGCCGGCTCAACAGCTATTCCGACGCCGCCGCCGCCGACGCCATCGACCGGGGCGAGATCCCGAGCTTCCGCGCCGCCTTTCGCCGCCTCTTCAGTCGCGCCTGGAAATCCTATGTCGCGCGTAGGGGCTATCGCGAAGGGGCTTATGGGGTGGCGCTGGCCCTCTTCTCGGCGCTCTATCCGATGCTGACCTATCTCAAGGTGGTGACGCGGCTCGAGGCGGAGGCGCGGGGCAAGCGCCCCTCGTGACGCCTCAGCGGCCGCTGCGCACCCGCGCCACCGCGTCGCGCCAGCCGGCATAGCCGGCCTCGCGCCGGGCGGCGTCGGCGTGCGGCTCGAACAGCGCGTCGCGCTGCCAGGTGCCGGCGAAGCTGTCGAGCGAGGGGTAGAAGCCGACGCCGAGGCCGGCGAGCGCGGCGGCGCCGAGCACCGTGGTCTCGGTGAAGCGCGGCCGCTCCACCGGCAGCCCCAGCGTGTCGGCGAGGCATTGCGCGAACCAGTTGTTGGCGACCATGCCGCCATCGACGCGCAGGCTCGCCGGCGCGGCGCCGTCGGCGCGCATCGCCTCGATGAGGTCGCGCGTCTGGTAGCAGGCGGCTTCCAAGGTGGCGCGCGCCAGCTCCGCCCGCCCGACATCGCGGGTGAGCCCGAAGATGGCGCCGCGCGCCTCGGCGTCCCAGTAGGGCGCGCCGAGCCCGGTGAAGGCGGGCACGACATAGACGCGCCGCGCCGGATCGGCGGCGCGGGCGAGCGCCTCGGTCTCGTCGGCGCGGGCGATGAGCTTCAGCCCGTCGCGCAGCCACTGCACGGCGGCGCCGGCGATGAAGATCGAGCCTTCGAGCGCGTAGGTCGGCCGGCCTTCGAGCCGGTAGGCGAGCGTGGTGAGCAAACGGTGGCGCGAGGCGAGCGCCTCGGCGCCGGTATTGAGGACGGCGAAGCAGCCGGTGCCGTAGGTCGATTTGATCATGCCGGGCGCGAAGCAGGCCTGGCCGATGGTGGCGGCCTGCTGGTCGCCGGCCATGCCGGCGATCGCGATCGGCGCGCCGAAAAGCTCCGCTTGAGTGCCGCCGAACTCGCCGGCATTGTCGCGCACCTCAGGCAGCAGCGCGCGCGGCACGCCGAAGAGCGCCAAGAGCTCGTCGTCCCAGTCCTGGCGGTGGATATCGAAGAGCAGGGTGCGCGACGCGTTGGTGGCGTCGGTGGCGTGGACGGCGCCACCGGTCAAGCGCCACAGCAGGAAGCTGTCGACGGTGCCGAAGGCGAGCTCGCCGCGCTCGGCCGCCTGGCGCGCGCCGGCGACGTGGTCGAGGAGCCAGGCGATCTTGGTGGCGGAGAAATAGGGGTCGATCACGAGCCCGGTGCGCGCGCGCACCAGCTCGCCATGGCGCTCGGCCACGAGCGCGGCGCAGCGCTCGGCGGTGCGCCGGTCCTGCCAGACGATGGCGCGGCCGATCGGGCGGCCGGTGCGGCGCTCCCACAGCAGCGTGGTCTCGCGCTGGTTGGTGATGCCGATGGCGGCGACGTCGCGGGCCCGGAGGCGGCGCTGCTCCAGCGCCGCGTGCGCGGTCGCGAGCGCCGCCTGGCAGATCTCCTCGGCATCGTGCTCGACCCAGCCCGGCTGCGGATAATGCTGCGTCAGCTCCTGCTGCGCCTGGGCGCAGGGCCGCGCCTCGGCGTCGAACAGCAGGGCCCGAGTGCTGGTGGTGCCCTGGTCGATCGCCAGGACGTAGGAGGGGCGGGCGGCGGCCACGGCGTCGCCTCAGCCGGCGAAGCGGCCGAGGCGCACCGCCGTCTGGCCCCGCACCAGGCGGCGCGACGGCATGATCAGCACGCACTCGTCATAGGGCGTGCGCACCTCGCGGTCGCCGTCGCGCGCGATCAGCGTGCCGGCGCGCGGGATCACCTCGAGCCCGCGATAGGCGGCGGTGAACTCGAAGCGGTCGCTGGCGATGGTGATGGCGTCGGTGACGCTGACCACGCGCTGCGGCAGCGCCGGAGCGGCGAGGAGGCGCGCTGCCTCGGCCGGCGGCAGCACGCCGGAGACGGCGAGGAAGCGCCGCATGGTGTCGATCGCCATCGCCGCGGTGCGCGCCTCCCAATGCTGGCCGCATTCGACCAGCAGTGCCGTCTTGGGCGAAGCGGGATCGGCGAAGGCGCCGTAATCGCGCATGCGCGGCCCGGCGGCATGGCCGGCATCGCGCACGATGATGGCGGGCACGCCGACGCGGCGCGCCAGCCGCAGCGACTTGTCGGTGAGCCCGGCGAGCATCAGCGGCGCCGTCGCCTGCTGCATCGAGTGGAGGTCGAGCAGCAGGTCGGCCGATGCCACGAGCGGGCGCAGCGCGCGCGCCCGTTGCAGCTCGGCGCTCCGGCGCGGACCGTCGAGCGTGGCGTCGTCCCAGAGGCGGTTGAAATCCTCGTCGACGAAGCGCGACGCGTTCGGGTCGGCGGGGTCGAAGCGGCGATAGGCCGCGACATTGGCGAAGCTCAGGGTGAGCTTGCCGGCGACGGGGCGCACGCGGTCGCGGAACAGACGGTCGAGCGCGATCGCGCCGCAGAGCTCGTTGCCGTGGGTGAGGGCGTTCAACAGCACATGCGGGCCCGGCCGGCCGCTGTCGACGCTGGTGACGTAGGGGATGCCGGTGTTGCCGGCATAGGGCGCTATGTCCGGCGGCTCGAGCTCGATGCGGTAGCGCTCGTCGGGCATGGCCGGGTCACCGCGCGAGGTGGTCCATCAGCCGGCGCATGAAGCTCTCGCACTGGCGCACCTGGCCGAGCGTGACGTACTCGTTGGGCTTGTGCGCCACCTCGATCGAGCCGGGGCCGCAGATCACGGTCGGGATCTCGGCGGCCTGATAGAGACCGGCCTCGGCGCAGAAGCTCACTTTGCCGACATCGTTGGCGCCGGTCAGCGCCTGCGCGAGCTGCACCAGCGGATGGTCGGGCGCAATGTCGAGGCCCTTGACGGCGTTGAGCTCGTCGAAGGATATCCCGGTGGCCTTGGCGACCGCGCGCATCTCCGGCATCAGCGTCTCGGCATAGCGTTTCACCTCAGCGAGCAGCAGCGACGGGTCGTCGGCGGGGATGTTGCGGAACTCGAATTCGAAGCTGCAGGCGCGCGGCACGATGTTGAGCGCAGTGCCGCCATGGATGACGCCGGTGTGGACGGTGGTGTAGGGCGGCGAGAAGGCGGGATCGAACGGGCCTTGATCGCGCTTCTTCCGCGCCATCGCCTTGAGGAAGGCGACGATCTCGGCTGCCGCCTCGACCGCGTTGACGCCCAGATGGGCCAGCGCCGAATGGGATTCGAGCCCGTGCACGCGGCAGCGCAGGCTGCGCTTGCCCTTGTGGGCGATTACCGGCTGCATCAGGGTCGGCTCGCCGACGATGCAGGCCTTGGGCCGCACCGGACGGTCCTTGAGCGCGGCGATCAAGCCGCGCACGCCGATGCAGCCGACCTCCTCGTCATAGGTGAAGGCGAGATGCACCGGCGTCCTGAGCTTGCGCTCGAGAAATTCCGGCACCAGCGCCAGCGCCACGGCGATGAAGCTCTTCATGTCCGAGGTGCCGCGGCCGAAGAGGCGGCCATTGCGCTCGGTGACGGCGAAGGGGTCGGTGTCCCAGTCCTGGCCGTCGACCGGCACCACGTCGGTATGGCCGGAAAGCAGGATGCCGCCGATGTCGCCGGGGCCGATGGTGGCGTAGAGATTGGCCTTGCGCCCTTCGCCGTCATAGACCAGCTCGGAGGCGACGCCCCAGCCCTCGAGATAACCCTGCACGAAATCGATCAGCGCCAGGTTGGACTCGCGGCTCGTCGTGTCGAAGCCGACGAGGCGGCGGATCAGGTCGAGGCTGGAATGGGCGGCGCCGGGCACGCGGATTTCCTTGCGTTCCCGGGCACTATGCCGGAGCGCGGCACGCCGCGCCAGAGGCAAGGCGGCGGCTCGCGAAAGCCGCGCTGGCGAGCCGCGGCGATGCGGCTCGCCGGCGCCCGTCAGCCGTGACCGGCCAGCCTCCTGCGGCGGCCGTAGCCCGTCACCAGGCGGCTGACGCCGACGGCGACGAGGTAGACGACCGCCAGCGCGATGACGAGGGTTGCGGCCACGAGGATGAAGAGCTCCAGTATCCAGCCCGCGAATGCCATGGCGATCTCCCTAAACTTGCGTCGGGATTCCGCATGTGCTTCGCACTTTCATCCGCCGGGATTCCGACGCAAGTACCACGCTGCGCCGGCGCGCCGGCTGCGCATTGATCTGGGTCAAGGGGCCCGCGGGGGCCGGCGTCAGGAGAGAAACTGCTCCTTCAGCACCCGCTCTTCGAGATTGTGCTCGGGATCGAAGAGCATGGTGAGCGCGATGTCGCGGTTCTCGCGCACGGTGACGGAGAGCACGTCGCGCACCTCGGTATAGTCGGCGACCGCGCTCACCGGGCGCTTGTCCGCCTCGAGCACGTCGAAGCGCAGCTCGGCGGTATGCGGCAGCAGCGCGCCGCGCCAGCGCCGCGGGCGGAAGGCGCTGATCGGCGTCAGCGCCAGCACGCCGGCGCCGAGCGGAATGATCGGCCCGTGCGCTGAGAAATTGTAGGCGGTGCTGCCGACCGGAGTGGCGACGAGGATGCCGTCGGCGGCAAGCTCGTCGAGGCGGACGACGCCGTCGATGGTGATCCTGAGCTTGGCGGTCTGGCGCGTCTCGCGCAGCAGCGAGACCTCGTTGAAGGCGAGGCCGGAATGCTCGCGTCCGGCCTCGTCGCCGGCGCGCATCTCCAGCGGATGGATGCGCACCGGCGCGGCGCGGGCGATGCGCTCGGCAAGCCCGGCGGCCTCGTAGCCGTTCATCAGGAAGCCGACGCTGCCGCGATGCATGCCGTAGATCGGCACGCCGCGCTGGAGGTAGCGGTGCAGGGTTTCGAGCATGAAGCCGTCGCCGCCGAGCGCGACGATCACGTCGGCCGCCTCGGGTGCGGTCTTGCCGTAGAGCCCCTCCAGCTCCGCCAGCGCCTGCTGCGCGGCGGGCGCGTCGCTGGCGACGAAACCGATGCTTCCGGGCTTGCTCACGGGGTTCACCGCCGACGGGTCGGAGAGGGGAGGGCGGCGTTCAACCGCCGGTAACGCTCATGGGCCGGCGCACGGCGGGACGATGGTGCCGGCGGTCGATCACGAAATCATGACCCTTGGGCTTGCGCGCGATCGCGGCACCGATCGCCTGATCGAGCGGCTCGTCGCTTTCCGAGAGCCGCAGCGGCGCGCGCAGATCGGCGGCGTCCTCCTGGCCGAGGCACATGAAGAGCGTGCCGGTGCAGGTCAGCCGCACCCGGTTGCAGCTCTCGCAGAAATTGTGGGTGAGCGGCGTGATCATGCCGAGCCGCCGCCCGGTCTCGCGCACGACGTAATAGCGCGCCGGCCCGCCGGTGCGGTAGTCGGTCTCGTCGAGCGTCCAGCGCCGCTGCAGCTGCGCGCGCACCATCGACAGCGGCAGGTACTGGTCGAGACGCGCATCGGCGCCGACCTCGCCCATCGGCATGACCTCGATGAAGACCAGGTCGAAGCCCTGCTCGCCGCACCACGCCACCAGCCGGTCGAACTCATCGTCGTTGACGCCGCGCAGCGCCACCGCGTTGATCCTGACCTGGAGCCCGGCGCGCTTGGCGGCGTCGAGGCCCTCCAGCACCTTGTCGAGCTTGCCCCAGCGGGTGATCGCGGTGAACTTCGCCGGATCGAGCGTGTCGAGCGAGACGTTGACGCGCCGCACCCCGGCCGCCTTCAGCTCGCCGGCATAGCGCGCGAGCTGGCTGCCGTTGGTGGTGAGGGTGAGCTCGTCGAGGGCGCCGCTCTCGAGATGGCGGCCCAAGGCGCGGAAGAGCGACAGGATGTTGCGCCGGACCAGCGGCTCGCCGCCGGTCAGCCGCAGCTTGCGCACGCCGAGCCGGACGAAGGCGGAGCAGAGCCGGTCGAGCTCCTCGAGGGTGAGCACCTCGGATTTCGGCAGGAAGCTCATATCCTCGGCCATGCAATAGACGCAGCGGAAGTCGCAGCGATCGGTGACCGAGACGCGCAAATAGCTGATATGCCGGCCGAAAGGGTCGATCATGGTGTTGGTTATGGGGACCCGTCGGCGGGTCCGCAAGGCTCCTCCCGCTTCCCTATAGCATATTACCTCGGCGGCGGGAGTGGCGCAGCTTTTTGTCCCCGGGGCGGCAAGCCCCGGGGCGCCGGGCGGATCAGGCGGCCCTGACCTCGCCGAGGAAGCGGTCGACCTGGCGGCGCAGCGCGTCCGACTGCTGCGAGAGCCGCGTCGCCGCCTCGAGCACCTGGCCGGCGGCGCCGCCGGTGCGGGTCGCGGTGTCGGCGACGCCGCCGATATTCTCCGACACCGTCTTGGTGCCGCCCGCCGCCTGCTGGACGTTGCGCGAGATCTCGGCGGTGGCGGCGCCCTGCTCCTCGATGGCCGAGGCGATGGTGGTGGCGATCTTGCTCATGGTCTCGATGGTGGTGCCGATGCCTTCGATGGCGCCCACCGCCTGGCCGGTCGCCTGCTGCATGCCGGCGACCTGCCCGGCGATCTCGTCGGTCGCCTTGGCGGTCTGGGTGGCCAGCGACTTCACTTCGCTCGCCACCACGGCGAAGCCCTTGCCCGCCTCGCCGGCGCGCGCCGCCTCGATGGTGGCGTTGAGCGCCAGCAAATTGGTCTGCGAGGCGATGTCGTTGATGAGGGCGACCACCGCGCCGATCTTCTGCGAGGCCTCGGCGAGACCCTTGACCGTGCGGTTGGTGCGCGCCGCCTCGTCGACCGCCTTGCCGGCGACGTCGGTCGACATCGCCATCTGCCGGCCGATCTCCTCGACCGAGGCGGCAAGCTCCTCGGCGGCCGAGGCGACGGTGTTGACGTTGTGCGCCGCCTGCTCGGCTGCCGCCATGGCGACCGAGGATTGCCGGCTGGTCTGTCCCGCGGTGTCCGCCATGGCCGTGGCGGTCGATTGCAGCTCGGCCGCCGCGGCGGCGACGGTGTCGAGCACGCCGGTCACATCGCGATCGAACTCGTGGGCGAGCTGGGCGAGCCGCTTGGCGCGCTGCTCCTGCTGCTCGCGCTGGCGCTCGCGCTCGGCGGTGAGCTTCTCGGCGGCCACCGCCGTCTCCTTGAACACGCCCAGCGCCGCGGCGATGGCGCCGATCTCGTCGCGCCGTCCGGCATAGGGCGTCTCGATCGCGAGGTCGCCGCCGGCGAGCCGGCGCAGCGCCGCGGCGATGGCGATCACCGGCCGGGAGATGAGGCCGGCGAGCAGCAGCGACACGCCGAGGGCGATCACCGTGGCGAGCAGCGTGGCGGCGATGAAGACGATGCGCGCATGCTGCGCCTCGCTGCGGATCTGCGCGACCAGCGCCGTCTTCTCGCGGTCGACATTGGCGTCGAGCTCGGCCTGCTCCTTGGCGAAGGCGTCGAAGGCCTGCTGCGCGTTGTTCATGAAGATCAGGGCGTAGCTGGCGTTCGACGACATGTCGATGACCTGGCCGGCGGCGCCGGCATAGTCCTTGAGCGTCTTCGCCATGGCGTCGCGCAGCTGCTCGCGCGCGGGATCGCCGGCGACGCTCGCCGCCATGGCGGCGAACGCGGTGTCGATGCCGCCGATCTCGTGGCGCAGCGTGTCGCCGAGCGCCTTCGCCTTCGCCGCGTCGCTGTCGTTGGCGGCGATCGAGGTGAGCTGGTAGAGGCGCGCCTGGATGCCGCTCACCTTGCTGTCGAGGGCGGCGACGAGCGCGGCGCGCTTGAAGGCGCCGTCGCTCAGCGCATCGAGCGAGCGCTCGTTGCTGTCGAGCAGCAGCAGCGAATAGGCGGCAAGCCCGACCAGCGCCAGCACGAGAAAGATCGGGGCCAAGGACATCTTGACCCGCAGCGAAAGGTCGTCGAACCGCCGCATCTCACGCGCCTCCGTTGGAACCAGTTCTTTTTTCGCCGGCGCCTAATTCTTGTAGAAGCCGGCGCCGATGACGTAATTGCCCTCTTTCTGGACGTAGGAAGATTTCTGCTCGATCTTCCTGTCGACGGGATCGGGCCAGCGGTAATCGACCCAGCCGCTGCCCTTGCTGATGGCGGTCTCCATGATCTCCTTGTTGTAGAGCTTGCCGTCGGCATCCTTGGACTCGAGCGAGGTGTGCCCGATCATCGCCTTGTTGACGCCGTGCGCGACGGTGTTGCCGTCCATCGAGCGGACGAAGACGTAGAGATCGCGATCGTGGAAATCCTTGTTGGCGGGGTCCATGAAGGCGGCAAACGCCTTCTCGGGACCGACCGCCTTGAGATAGGCGCAGGCGCGCTCGACCATCGCCTTGGCCTCTTGGGCAGTGCCGTGCTCGGCGGCGACCGCGCCGAGGCTCGGCGCCAGAGCGAGCGCCAGCGCCAGGGCACCCCACAGCAGGAAGCGACGCATGGCAACGATTCCCCATAGTTGGCCGTGGTCAAATTGTGACGGGGCCGAGTAAACGCAGGTTTAATTTTCTCTATACATTCAGTTGTTATTGCAGGATTTTCGGCTTTTTCTTGGTCGCGACGCGCGCTGCCGCGCGGGGGCGCGAACTCCCTGGCCCCCGGGATGAGGGAATTCGCTCCGACGCGCCGGCCTATTGCTTGTAGAAGCCGGCGCCGACCACGTAGTCGCCGACCCGCTCGATGTAGGAAGATTTCTGTTCGATCTTCTTGTCGACGGGGTCGGGCCAGCGATAGTCGACCCAGCCGCTGCCCTTGGTCTTGGCGTCGTCGATCATTTCCTTGTTGTAGAGCTTGCCGTCGGCGTCCTTGAGGTCGAGCGAGGTGTGCCCGATCATGCCCTTGTTGGCGCCGTGGGCGACGGTGTTGCCGTCCATCGAGCGCACGAAGATGTAGAGGTCCTTGTAGTGGAAGTCCTTGTTCGCGGGATCGTCGAAGGCGGCGAAGGCCTTCTCCGGCCCTTCGCTCTTGATGAGAGCGATGGCCTTCTCGACCATGGCCTTGGCCTCGTCGGCCGTGCCGTGATCGGTGGCGGCATAGCCGAGCGCCGGCGCGAGGCCCATCGCCAGCAGAAGTCCGCCCGAAAGCAATAAACGACGCATAGCGCAGTCTCCCGAAAATCAGCAGTTAGTTGAACACGGCCTATTATCGCAGCCGAGAGTAAATGGCGGCTTAATGTTAACGACACTTGTTCATATCGCCGTGCCCGGCCGGTCGGCAGGTTTCGCCCGCAATGCGGGCGCCGCGCTTGCGCCGGGCGGCGGCGCGCCCCATCATCGCTCCGATGAAGGAATTCACGCTGCGCCCCGATCCCGACGATCCCCGGCTCACCCGCCGCGTCCAGGGCATGGATCACGAGGGCAAGCGGATCGAGACCGCCGTGGTCGTCGAGCGGCCGCTGACCCTGTTCCTCAACGGGCAGGAGATCGTCACCATGATGACGATCGGCGATCATCCCGACTATCTCGCGGTGGGCTACCTCCTCAACCAGAACATGCTGCGCGCCGACGACGCGATCACCGCGATCGACTATGACGAGGAGCTCGAGACGGTGGTGGTGCGCACCAAGCGGCGCACCGACTTCGAGAAGAAGCTGCGCAAGAAGACGCTGACCTCGGGCTGCGCCCAGGGCACGGTGTTCGGCGACGTCATGGAGAAGTTCGAGGAGGTCCGGCTGCCCGCCGACGCGGTGCTCAAGACCTCGTGGCTCTACGCGCTCACCAAGAAGATCAACACCGCGCCCAGCCTCTACCTCGCCGCCGGCGCGATCCATGGCTGCGTGCTGTGCGAGGAGGACCGGCCGCTGCTCTACATGGAGGATGTCGGCCGCCACAACGCCATCGACAAGATCGCCGGCTACATGCACCGCCACGGCGTCGCGCCCGAGGGCAAGATCTTCTACACCACCGGCCGGCTCACCTCGGAGATGGTGATCAAGACGGTGCAGATGCGCATTCCGATCCTGATCTCGCGCTCGGGCTTCACCGCCTGGGGCGTGGAGCTGGCGCGGAAGGCCGGGCTGACCTTGATCGGCCGCGCCAAGGGCAAGCGCTTCGTCGCGCTCGCGGGCGAGGAGCGCATCGTCTTCGACGGCGATCCCGCGGCGATCGAGGAGGAGAGCCCGCGGCTCCGCCGCAAGGCCAGTCTCGACGAGGACGCGGCGTGACCGTCGCCGGCATCGTGCTGGCGGGCGGCCAGGCGCGGCGGATGGGCGGCGGCGACAAATGTCTCCGGCTGCTCGCCGGCAAGCCGATCCTCGCCCACATCATCGCCCGCGCCCGGCCGCAGGTGGCGGCGCTCGCGCTCAACGCCAACGGCGATCCCGCGCGCTTCGCGGAATTCGGCCTGCCGGTGGTGCCCGACAGCATCGCCGACTTCCCGGGGCCGCTTGCCGGCGTGCTTGCCGGGCTCGACTGGGCGGCGGCGAGCCAGCCGCAAGCGAGCCATGTCGCGAGCTTCGCCGGCGACGCGCCGTTCCTGCCGCGCGACCTGGTGGCGC
>JASHTP010000304.1 GCA_030040495.1 Alphaproteobacteria bacterium | reverse complement strand
TCGAAGGGCGCCCGGCGCCGGCCGCCGGCCGCGAGCTGCGCCGCATCGGCGGCTTCGCCGCCGGCGACCGCGTCTTCCACCAGAAATTCGGCTACGGCACGGTGCGCGCCGTCGAGGACAACAAGCTCGCGATCCGCTTCGACAAGGCGGGCGACAAGATGGTGATGGACGCCTTCGTCGAGAAAGCCCCATGAGCGCACGCACGCATTTCTCGCGCGACTACGCCGAGGCGCGCGGCAAGTTCCTCGACCGGGCGCGCTCGCTCCGGGCGCGGGTCGCGAGCTACGGCAACGACCGCGCCCGCGGCCCCGCCGGCGAAGCGCTTTCGACCGACACCGCTTGGCTCGGGCCGGACGACGCGTCGCGCGTGCTGGTGACCGTGTCGGCGACGCACGGCGCCGAAGGCTTCTGCGGCGCCGGCGTACAGAGCGGCAGCCTCGATCCGGCCTTCGCCGGCGAGCTGCCGGCCGACACCGCGCTGCTCGCCATCCACGCGATCAATCCCTACGGCTTCGCCTGGGTCCAGCGCGTCACCGAGGAGAATGTCGACCTCAACCGCAATTTCGTCACCCATGAGCAGGCGCTGCCGCGCAACGACGGCTATGTCGAGCTCGCCGAAGCCCTTTGCCCTGCCGAGTGGAGCGAGGTGGCGCGGCGGCGGGCGCGCGACCGCCTCGCCGAGTATGGCAGGCGGCACGGTGCCGCCTTGCTTCAGCAGGCGATCACCGGCGGCCAATACACCCATGCCGACGGCATCTTCTATGGCGGTGCCGCGCCCACCTGGGCGCGTCGGACGGCGCTCCGCATCGCCCGCGAGCATCTGGCGAGCGCCCGCAAGATCGCGATTATCGACTACCATACCGGGCTCGGTCCCTACGGCCATGGCGAGAAGATCATCGTTCATCCGCCGGCGAGCGCCGGGCTCGCGCGCGCCCGCGACTGGTATGGCGACGCCATCACCTCGACCGCGCTCGGCACCTCAAAATCCGCCGACGTCGTCGGCGATCTCCTCGGCGGCCTCGAGGCTGCGCTCCCCGGCACTGAGTTCACTGGCATGGCGCTCGAGTTCGGCGTCCGCCCGTTCGACGAGACCATCGATGCCGTGCGCGCCGACAATTGGCTGCACCATCACGGCGCCCTCGACAGCGCGCAAGGCCGCGCCATCAAGGCGCAGATGCGCGCCACCTTCTATGGCGACGCCGATGACTGGAAGGCGTCGATCTTCGAGCAGGCGATGGACGCGCAGCGCCGCGCGCTCGCCGGACTCGCCGGATGAGAGACGTCGGTTTGCGACGACCGCCCTCCCGATCCTCCGCCTCGGGCAGAGACGGGAATGCGGCCGGCAACGCGGGGCCACAGCACTGAGCGGACGGCATCATCCCGGCGCCGGCGTGTGGCGTGTCGCGCTGACGGTGGGCAATGCCGGCGCCGCCGAAGCGGCCACGGCGGCGCTCGAGGCGCAGTGCGGCGCGGTGAGCGCCTTCGAGATCGAGCCCGGCGGCGCCTGGCGGGTCGAAGGCTTCGCCGCGGCGCCGCCGGAGCGCGGCCTCCTCGAAGCGAACCTGGCGCTCGCCTGGACCGGGCGCGAAGGCGCGCCGCCCGCGCTCGCCCTCGAGCGGCTGCCGGAACGCGACTGGCTCGCCGAGAACCAGGCGAGCTTTCCGCCGCTGCGCGCTGGACGCTATTTCATCCGCGCCTCGCATTGGCGCGGCCGCACGCCGGCGGGCGCAATTCCCCTCATCATCGACGCCGCCACCGCCTTCGGCAGCGGCGAGCATGCGACGACGCGCGGCTGTCTCCTCGCCCTCGACGCGCTGGCGCGCCGGGGACGCCGCGGCGCCGTGCTCGACATCGGCACCGGCACCGGCATCCTGGCGATGGCGGCGGCGAAGACCTGGCGCCGCCGCGTCGTGGCGCGCGACATCGATGCCGAGGCGGTGCGCGTCGCCGCGCGCAACGCCGCGGTGAACGGCGTCGGCGCGCTCGTCGATCTCCGCCGCAGCGCGGGTTATCGCGGGCTCGGACGGGCCGGGTGCTTCGACCTGGTCTTCGCCAACATCCTGGCGCGGCCGCTCATGCTGATGGCCGGCGACCTCGCCCGCGCGCTGGCGCCGGGCGGCGTCGCCGTCCTCTCCGGCCTGCTCGCCCGCCAGGAGCGTGCCGTCGTCGCCGCGCACCGCGCGCGGCATCTGCGCCTGCTGCGCCGCATCCGCCTTGCGGGCTGGCACACGCTCGTGCTCGCCCGCGGCAATCCCGAGTCTCTTCCCGTGCACGAGGAACAATGACCACTCTGCAAGCCCTCGTCATCGCCCTGCTGCAGGGCGTGACCGAGCTCTTTCCTGTGAGCAGCCTCGGCCATGCCGTGGTGCTGCCGAAGCTGCTGGGCTGGACCATCGATCAGCACAGTCCGGCTTTCCTGCCGTTCCTTGTCGTGCTGCATGTCGGCACGGCGACCGCGCTGCTGCTTTATTTCTGGCGCGACTGGCTCGGGCTCGCGCTCGCCTTCTTCGGCCAGGGCCCGGTGGCCGAGCGCAAGGCGCAATGGCGCCTGCTCTGGCTCATCGTGCTTGCCACCGTCCCGGCGGTGATCCTAGGCTTCCTCTTCGAGAAATTCTTCCGCACCCTTTTCGGCTCGCCGGCCGCCGCCGCGTTCTTCCTGATGGTGAATGGCGCGCTGCTCTTTGCCGGCGAGCGGCTGCGCCGGCAAGGCGGCACGAGGCTTCTCGGCGAGATGAACTGGCGCGAGGCGCTCCTCATCGGCCTCTGGCAGAGCACCGCGCTCATCCCCGGCATCTCGCGCTCGGGCGCCACCATGGTGGGCGGCCTGCTGGTGGGGTTCCATCACCGCGAGGCGGCGCATTTCTCCTTCCTCATCGCCACGCCGATCATCATCGGCGCCGCCGTGCTCGAAGTGCCGCATCTCTTCCACCATGAGGTGGCGGCTCAGTTCGGTCCCGTCGTCTGGCTCGCCGGGCTCGTCGCCGGCGTCACCGCCTATCTCAGCACCGCCTTCCTGATGCGCTATTTCCGCCGCCACGATTTCGAGGCGCTCGACCCCTTCGCCTATTACTGCTGGGGCGCCGGGATGATCTCGCTGGCGCTGCTGTTCTTTGTGATATGATCGACCTAGTCGCGGGTTACGACCGGAGGAAGCGCCATGCCGAAGCTGCGCCACATCGCGATTGCCACCAACGATCCCGCCAAGACCGCTGAATTCTACAAGCAGGCCTTCGGCTTCAAGGAGGTCGGCCGGGTCGGCTCGCCGGACAATGCCAAGGCGATCGCCTGGGGCTTCTATCTCAGCGACGGCACGCTCAACCTCGCCATCCTCAAATTCCAGAACGTCGACCAGCTCGGGCGCGGCCTCGACTATGTCGGCATCCATCATTTCGGCGTGCTGGTCGACGATCTCGACGCCTATGCCGGAAGGCTCGAGGCGCTGGGCGCGCCCTGCATCATGAAGGCCGACGGCCACACCGCGAACGCCTTCTACGAGACCAAGTTCCGCGGTCCCGACGGCGTCGTCTTCGACGTCTCCGAGCATCCCTGGGTCGGCGCCGCGCCGGCCGACGCCGCCGAAGTCGAGATCAAGGAGACCGAGCCGGCTGAATAGGGCGGCCGCTCACGGGGCGCCGTCGATCGCTCCGGCATCATGCGCATAGAGCCAGGCGATGGCCGAGATCGAGCGGTCGCCATTGGCCGCCATCTCCGCGTCGCGCCGCCGTTGCTCCGGCCCGTCCGGCAGATGAAAGCGGGTCTTGTTGTGGCGCGACAGCTCCTGCAGCCGCGTCGCCCGCTTGACGCGCAGCGCCTCGTAGCGCCGGAGCGCCTCGGACACGCCGTCGCCGCCGGCTTGGGCGAGGCAGGCGGCAAGCGTCGCCCCGTCTTCGATCGCCTGTGCCGCGCCCTGCGCCATGAAGGGCAGCATGGCGTGGCAGGCGTCGCCGAGCAGCGTCACGCGCCCCACCGACCAGCGCGGCAGCGGCGCGCGGTCGAAGAGCGCCCAGATGTAGGTCTCGTCCACCGCCTCGATGAGGCCGCGCACTTGCGCGTGCCAGCCGGCATAGGCGGCGAGCAGGTCGCTCTTCTCGCCGCGATCGGTCCAGGATTCCCGCGTCCAGCTGTCGCGCTCGATGACGCCGACGAAATTGACGAAGCGGCCGCCCGCGACGAAGTAGTGAACGAAGTGCCGGCCCGGCCCCATCCAGTTGGCCGACACCACCTCGAGCCCGAGCGCGGCGACGCGCTCGACCGGCACCAGGCCGCGATAGGCGATGCAGCCGGTAAAGCGCGGCGCTTCAGGACCGAAGAGCTCGCGCCGCACCGAGGAATGGATGCCGTCGGCGCCGACCAGCAGATCGAAGGCTCGTTCGCTGCCATTGTCGAAGCGCGCGACCACGCGCTCGCCTTCGTCGACGAGCCTCGCCAGGCGATGGCGGAAATGGACGCGCTCGCGCGGCCATTCACTTGCCAGCGCCGCCAGCAGATCGGCGCGGTGGAAATGATAGTAAGGCGCGCCGAACGCGGCTTCGATCGCGTCGCCGAGCGGCGCGCGCTGCAAGGTGCGGCCGTCGTCCCAGCGCCGCTGGTGCACCGCCACCGGCCGCACCGCCTCCCGGGCGAGCCGAGCCGGCGGCACCACGCGCTGCAGCAGGCGCGAAGCGTTGGGGCTGATCTGGATGCCGGCGCCGATCTCGCCGAAGCCCGCCGCCTGCTCGAAGAGCTCGACCGCGACGCCGACGCGGGCGAGCGCCAGCGCCGCCGCGGTGCCGCCGAGCCCGGCGCCGACGATCGCGACCGAGAGCTTTTGGCCGCTCACGATGCCGCCATCCCGCGCCGCAGCGCGTCGAGCGCATGGTCGATCGCCGCCGGGGGCGTGCCGGCGGCGCGCAGCGCGGCGGCGGCCATCTGCAAACCCGGCTCCAGCGCCTCGAGGATGACCGCGTCGGCGCCGGCCTGCTCGAGCCGGCGCGCATGCGCGGCGTCGCGGCTGCGGGCGATGATGCGCAGATCCGGATGGTTGCGC
>JASHTP010000303.1 GCA_030040495.1 Alphaproteobacteria bacterium | reverse complement strand
GATCGCCTGCGGCGACGCCGGCTCGTTCGAGGCGTCCGACGTCGAGGAAGATTCGTGATCCGCGTCGTCGGCGACGGGCGCGCGGCCGGCGGCGCTGTTCGAGGCGTCGGCGCCGGCCTTCCCCTGCGCCGTGTCCGCTTGCGGCGTGAAGCTCGCCATGGCGGCGCGCGGCTGCGACACGAGCACGACGGCATTCGCCGCGACGCGCATGCTCAAATTCGCCGCCATCGCCGGCAGCTGCGGGGCGGCGGTCGAAGCCGCGGCATTGCCGGCGGCATTGCCGGCTGCGCTCGACGCGGCGTTCGCCGTCTGCGCCGGCGTGGCGCCGTTGCCGGTAGCGCTGGCGTTGAGCTGAGCGCCCGTGGCGGCGGCGATCGCGGCATTTTTCGCCGCGGCGGCGATCGTCGCCGGGGTCGCAGCGGGTTGTGAGGCCGTCGAGGAGGCGGCCGTCGCTGCTCCTGCGCTCGCGGCATTGAGCGCAGTTGCCGCCGTGAGCAGCGCCGCCGAGCTGCCCGGCGTGCTGCCGCCTTGCGCCGACGGCGTCGCGGAGCTGCCGCCCGACGCGGGCGCCGCAGTGCCGCCGCCTGGGAGCGTCGGCTGCGGCTGGGTCAGCACCAGCGGCACGGGCAGCGGCAGGACCACGGCAGTGGTCGTGCCCGCGCCGTTGTTGCCGTTGGCGGACTTGCTCTGGCTCTGGCCGCTGGAATTTCCGTTGCTGCCGGTGCTGGAGCCCTTTGCGCCCGTCATCGGTCCTTGGGCGCTCGACGCGCTCGTCGGCGAAGCGGCGTTGGCGGCCGGAGCGGATGTCGCGGCGGCGCCGGCCGGCGTCGAGTTCTGGCTGTTCTGCACAAGGCTGAAGAAGTGCGTTCCGCCCGCGTCATCCGTGCTCCCCGTCGCCTGGGGGGGCGGCGGCGTCGGATTGACGGGTAGAGCGATGGCGGGCAACGCGGTCATGATGGTCCTTTCGTCGGAAGCCGGGTCAGCAAGCCGCGTGCCAGCGGACAACGTCCCGTAACACATTGACATAAAAAGAAAAATAGGCGGCGGCCGATTTTGCCGACCGGCGGGGCCGGCGGCCGAGGCAAAGCATGCCGGGCAAAAACCGGCAAACTTTGCCGCGGGCAGGCGGTCTTGGCACGGGGTTTGCCAGTTAAGCATCGGCAGCGCGGCGCTTGGCTGCACGGTATTCGGGAATGCCGCTTCGGCATGTTTCCGAAGCCGGAGCCCCCGCCGGCGAAGCCCTGGAGAAACAACGTGTCGGTGACGTCAGGACCTTCAAGTTTGCCGCCCGCATCGGCGCCCCAGACCGGGCAGCCGGCGCGCACGACGGCGACCGCGCCAAGCACCGCCCCGGCCGGCGCGGCTCAGGGCGCGCTGGCGCCGGCGTCGGAAGTGCCCAATTCACCGTCGCCAAACGCGACCGCGATCGGCTTCTCGCTCAGCTACGATTCCACCACCGGACGCATGATCCTCGAGGCGCGCGAGCCCGGCTCGGGTTTCATCATCTATCAAATGCCGCCGAAATACGTGGTCAAGCAATTCACCGCGACTGTCGGCGGCATCGAGCCGGCGCGCGGCGGACAGGTCGACGGCACGGCTTGACCGGCAATTCTTGCCGGGCCCGGAGAAAAATCTGCCGACCCGGCAGGAAGCTCCCGGCAAATCTTGCCGGGAAGCGGCGCCGACCGGCCGATGATCGCCGATCTTTGCAGCGAAAGCCGCGGATTTCCGGGCTTTCGGCGCGCCGGTGGGACCGGCCCGGCATGGCATGGGCATTGCGAGTAACCCGCCGGGCCGCGAAGCGGCCCGTTTCCCATCACCCAGAAAGGATGATTTCCCATGTCCAGTAACGTCGTTCTCGGTCTCTCGACCCGCCAAAACCTGCTCTCGCTGCAAGGCATCAACAATCAGATCGACACCGCTCAGGGCGATCTGGCCACCGGCCTCAAGGTTTCGAGCGCCGTCGACAACGCGGTCTCGTTCTTCCAGAGCCAGTCGCTCTTGAACCGCGCCAACGACCTCACGGAGCGCAAGGCCAACATCGACCAGGGCATCTCGTCGGTGACGACCGCCACCAACGCGATCCAGAGCGTGGTGTCGATCCTGCAGCAGATGCAGGGTCTGCTGAACTCGGCCGAGACCGAGACCGCGGCCCAGCGTGCGGCGACCGCGACGCAGTTCAACTCGCTGTCGGTCCAGCTGAACAACCTGGTCAACGACGCCTCCTACCAGGGCCTCAACCTGGTGAACTCGACCAAGTCGATCCTGAGCCTCCAGTTCAGCTTGACCTCGACCTCGCTGCTCAAGATCGCCGGCTTCAACACGCAGGTCAGCAAGCTCATCACCGCGCAGACGGTGTCCAAGGCTTCGAAGCTGGCCACCCGGCTGGTTACCGGCACCTTCTCGAAGGCTTCGGCCTCGGGCACGTCGGTGTTCCAGAAGGCGTTCAACACCCTGCAGACTGCGATCTTCAAGGCGCAGTCGGACGCGCAGTCCCTGGGTGGCAACGTCACCTTCCTGCAGACCCGCCTGAGCTTCACCGCTCAGTACGCGGCCACCCTGCAGGGCGGTTCGGACAAGCTGACGGTCGCCGACGTCAACGTGGAGAGCACCAACCTCGTCACCTTGCAGACGAGGCAGCAGCTCGCCATTCAGTCGCTGTCGATCGCGACCCAGTCGGAGCAGAACGTTCTCCGTCTCTTCCACTAAGTCGCGTCTTCACGTCAGAGACGGGTGGGCGGCCTTCGGGCCGCCCATTCGTTTTGGGCGGGCGCGGCGCCCGCTGGGGCGCGATCCTCCGCCTCTCCGGCGCACGCGGCGCAAGCGATTAGCGGAAAATTAAGCCTAATCGGCGAAAACCTGCGGAAGCGAGCTCGCGCGGCCAGAGGGTCGACCCATGTCCGAACATCAGCGCTTCGTCATCGTCTCCCTGCCGAGGACCGGCTCGACCTATCTCGTCGACTATCTCAACGCCCTAGACGGGGTCCGCTGCCTCTCGGAGATCTTTCATCCCAACGAGATCATGCTGCGGCATCACCAGACCAGCGATCCGCAGCTCACCGACATCGCCCTGCGCGACAGCGACCCGCTCGCCTATCTTCAGCGGCTCGAGCGGGAAATCGGCGATTGCGGCTGGTTCGGCTTCAAGCATTTCCCGCGCCACAGCCTGAAGCTGTTGCAGCACATGTGCGCGAGCCGCAGCTGGCGGAAGATCTTTCTCTGGCGCGAAAACGTGCTCGAGCAATATCTGTCGTTCCTGCTGGCCTCCGCCCATTTCGGCAAGCTGACCTGGGGCCGCGTGCCCGACGAGGCGAAGGTGACGGTTCCGCCCAACGTCCTGATGGACGATTTCCACACGATCGAACAGAACTACATCATGATCGAGGAAGCGCTCATGCTGTCCGATCCCGACGACGTCTTCACCGTCGAGTATCACGATCTCGGGCGGGTCGACGCGATGCGCGGCATGCTGCGCTTCCTGGGACTGCCGCAGGACAGCGTCGAGCGGGCGGTCGCGCAGACCGCCGGCCTGGCCGGCAAGGGCGAGCTGGCCTTCGAGCGCGGACCGAAGGCGGCGGAGCGGATCGCAAATTACGACGAGATTCGCCAGCTGCTGCGGCATACCCGCTACCGGCGCTGGGTCGAGGGGGCGCGCGAGCCCGCGCTCGCCTAGGAGCGCGGCGGCACAAGAGGAACAGCGGCGATCGAGCCCAGGGGTTCGCCGGCCTTCAGAGGTGGTAGCATGTCCGAACGTCCGAGCCTTCTTGTCGCCACGCCCTGCTTCGGCGGCCAGGTCACCACCAACTATGCCAATTCAATGCTCAAGCTGCAGGCGGCGTGCCGGGCGCAGGCGATCGATTTCGAATGGCTGATGCTCGGCGGCGACGCGCTGATCACGCGCGCCCGCGCCGACCTCGTCGCGCATTTCCTCGATCGCGCCGAAGCCACGCATCTGCTCTTCATCGACGCCGACATCGGCTTCGAGCCGGCGCAGGTGTTCCGGCTGCTGGCCTTCGACGCCGATGTGACCGCCTGCGCCTATCCCGCCAAGCGCATCGACTGGCAGCGGGTGCGCGAGGTCATCGCCGCCGGCGTTCCCGCGCCGCAGGCCGCGGCGCTCGATTATGTTTTCGAGGTCGAGGACCCCGAGCGCATCGTCGCGCGCGACGGCTTCGCCAAGGTGCGCTACGCCGGCACCGGGTTCCTTTTGATCCGCCGCCACGCCCTGGCCGCGCTGTGCGCCGCCCATCCGCAGCTGCAGTACCGCCGCACCAGCAGCTTGAGCGATCCGCTCGGCAACAGCCCGCATCGCTACGCGCTCTTCGACACGATGATCGACCCGGTCAGCGGCGTCTATCTCTCCGAGGACTACGCCTTCTGCCGGCGCTGGACGGATCTCGGCGGCGAGATCTGGATCGACACCCAGAGCAAGCTCACCCATGTCGGCCCGCTCGCCTTCGTCGGCGATTTCGCCACCCAGTTCCGTCAGAGCGCCGCCTAGCGGCGCGGTTATCCGGATATTAACCAGTGCGCGCCGAGACTCGCGGGACCGCAGGCGCGCGAGGAGCAGTAGAATGCCGCTCACCATCAATCTGAAGCCCGGCGAAAAGCTCATCGTCAACGGCGTCGTGCTGCAGAACGCGCATCACGCCGCGAAGCTCGTCGTCCTCAACGAGGCCGCGCTGCTGCGGGAGAAGGACATCATCAGCGAAGACGCGGCGACGACGCCGGCGCGCCGCATCTATTTCACCATCCAGTGCCTTTACCTCTTTCCGGGTAAGAGCGAGCTCTATTTACCCATCATTCACGGCTTTTTAGGAGAATTCGCGGCAGCGGCGCCGAGCACGGCGGCGCTCCTGCGGAAGATCGAGCAGGAGGTCGCCGGAGGCCAGCTTTACCCGGCGCTCAAATCCGCAAAGCAGTTGATTGCCAAGGAGCAGGAGATCTTGAATGGCCCCACCGGCACAGGGATACACACGGATACCGGCGCCGGGCAACCCGGCGAAAACGGAGGCCTGGGCGCTGCTTGAGCTTGCGCGCCTGATGGAGGACGCCAAGTCCAAGGCGCCGGACGAGATGCTTGCCGTCGTCCGGCGCAACTGGCGCCTGTGGACGATCTTCCAGGCGAGCCTCGTCGACAGCGCCTGCACGGTGCCGCAGCCGGTGCGCGCCAATCTTCTCGGCCTCGCCAATTTCGTCGATCGGCATACGGGCCAGCTGCTGATCAATCCCGATCCCGCGAAGGTCGAAGTGCTCGTCAACATCAATCGTCAGATCGGCGAGGGCCTGCTGGAAGGGCAACGCGCCGCCGCGGCGAAATCGGCTGCGGCCGCGCCGCCCGTACCGCCTGCCGGGCTGCGCGACAGCGCCTGACAGCGGGAGAGAGCCCATCGTGGACGGACGCAATACCGCTCCTTCCGTGCAGGAGCTCGTCGCCGACGCGGCGCGCCGCCTCGGCGAGCACGACGAGGAGGGCGCGGTCGCCGCGCTGACCGCGGCCGCGGCCCGCGAGCCGGACGATCCTAGCCTGCATTTCGTCACTGCGCTCGTCGCCTGGTCGCTGCGCGACACGGCGAAAGCGCTGACGGTCGCCAAATCCTGCTTCGAGCGCCAGCCCGGCAACGGCACGGCCGCCGAGCTCGTGGCCTCGCTCGCCGCGCAGGCCGGCGATCTCGTCGAGAGCCTCTTCTACGGCAAGCTCGCGACCGCGCTGCCGCCCGACGACACCATGCGGAGCTGGCTGCCGCCCGGCTTCCCGATGTTCGACGAAGCCTTCCTGTCGATCCAGGACAAGCCCCTTCTCAGCCAGTCGAGACTGCTGGCTGCCGCGGGCAAGCTCACCGTGGCGCTCGACCGCGCCCGCCAGCATGTCGAGGTCGCGCCGGACGACGCGGAAGGACGCACCTTCTACGCCGGGCTGCTGCTGCGGTCGGGACAGGCGGCGCTTGCCGTCGAGGCGATCGGGCCGGTGGTGCAGAGCGGCGACGCCGCGCCGGCGGCGGCGAGCCTGCTGGCGCAAAGCCTTGCCACGGTCGGCGAGAGCACGGCGGCGGCGCATTGGCACGAGCGGGCGTGCCTCGGCGATCCCGACGATGCCGAGATCGCCGGCCGGCGCATCGCCGACGCGCCCTGGATCGGCGCCGAGCGCCGGCAGCGCGACGCCTGGGTCAAGGACTGGCTCGATCGCTTCACCCGCCCGGGCAAGCCGCGTCACTGGCGGCCGGCGGGCGACAGGCTGGTCATCGGCTATCTGGTGTCGCATTTCGGCGACCGCGGCGATGCCGCCGCCGTCGCCGCCGTGGCGCGCGCCCATGCCCGCCCCGGCGCGAGCGTCGTCGGCTACGGGCTCGGCGCGCAGAGCTGGGACGAGAACGGCGTGCTCGGCGGCGCCTTCGACAAATGGCGCGACATCACCGGCGTCGATCCCGCGACGCTCGCCAAGATGCTTGCCGGCGACGGCGTCGACGTCGTGATCGACGTCGGGGGCTTCGCCGCGCCCGGCACTCTGAGGGCGCTGGCGCGGGTGAACACCGCCGTGCGCGTCGCCTGGATCGCCGACGCCGCCGGCCTCGAGCGCCGGGTCTACGACGCGGTCGTCGCGCCACGCTCGGCGCCGAGCGCGGCGGAGGCCGAGATCTGGCACGTGCCGTGCGGCGCCTATCCCCTGCGGCGCGACTGGAACCGGCGGCTGGAGCGTGGCGCCGAGGCGGTCTGCCGCTTCGGCGCCGACGTGGGCCTGGCGCAGATCGATCCGCACACGGCGCAGCTGTGGCGCAAGGCGCTCGAAGCGGCGCCGGAAGCGATGCTGCTGCTGCGGGCCCACGACATGGCGCCCGGCGCCAACCTCGCGCGGCTGATCGACCGCTTCGGTCGGGCGCTCGCCGCGCGCGTCGACATCGTCGCCGCGGCCGATGCCGACGACTTCTATCGGCAGGTCGACATCGCGCTCGCGCCGGCGCGCGGGCTCTCGGCGCGCATGGCCGGAGAGGCGCTCGCCTGCGGCGTGCCGGTGATCGCCATCGACGATGGCGGTCCCTGGCGGCCCTATCCCGTCCTGTTGCGCGAGTTGGGCCTGGCCGCCTTCGTGGCGACGACGGAACGCGGCTATGTCGACTTGGCCGCGGGGCTGGCGG
>JASHTP010000302.1 GCA_030040495.1 Alphaproteobacteria bacterium | reverse complement strand
CTCATCGCCGGACGCTGCGCCTGCCTCGAGCAGGGCCGCGCGGTCGAAGGCGGCTGCGCCGCGCTGGGCTTCGGCCGGACCCATCCCGACCACCGCCCATGATGCCGGACGTCTCGCCGCGCGCGGCGCCGTCCGCGCTCGAGCCCACCGCCTCGCTCACCTCGGTGCGGGTCAAGCGGCGCAAGCCGCCCTTGGCGCCGAGCGGCAAGCGCGGCGACCTCACCGACGGCGCCGCGGCGCCGGTCGAGCCTGGCGCGCCGGTGATCGTGCTGCCGCCGCCGCCGGTCGAGCGCGCGCTGCAGCAGGAGAGCCTGCCTTTCGTCGAAACCTTGCTGCCGGAGGTGATGGGCGCGCCGGAGCACGCGGCGCCGCCGGCGGCAGCAGAGCCGGACCCGGTCGCCGAGTTCGAGATGCTCGAGCTGCTGCTGACCGACGAGACCGACGCGCCCGCCGCGTCCCTTGACGAGCCGGAGCCGCCGCCGGCGGTGGCGGAAGCGGCCGAGCCCAAGCCGGAGCTGCGCCTGGTCGAAACGCCGCCGCCGGTCGCGACCGAGCCGGCGGAGGCCGCCGCGCCCGAGCCGGGGGCTGAGCCGGAGCCCGAGGCGAGCGCCGGCCCGGACCTCCTCGATTACTGGGACAGCCTGCGCGGCGGGCGGGATTTCCCGGCGCTCGACGAGCTCGACCGCGGCCATGTCGGCGCCACCTGGCCCAACACGCTGCTGCTCGCCGTCGATGCCGCGGAGCTGCCGCGCATCACCCGCCTCGGCGAAGGCGACGGCGAGATCGAGTACACGGCGACGGTCATCGACTGGATCATGTCGCGCGCCCGCAGCTCGGCCAAGCGCGGCGAGCCGATGGAGGAGGAGCGCCGCTTCCCGGTCTCGGCCGGCAGCGCGCGCTACCGCCTGCTGACCTTGCCGCTGAGCAGCTATGGGCTTGCTTGCGACCATGTGCTCTGCCAGATCGCGCGCGTGCCCGAGCTCGGCACGGTCGCCAGCCTCAAGCGCTGGCTCGCCTGGTAGCCATCAGCCGGTCTCGATCGGCAGCGACGGGTCCTTCGCCCATTCGCCCATCGAGCCGTCATAGAGCGTGAGATCGGCGTAGCCGAGCTGGTAGAGCAGGAACAGATCGATCGTCGCTGAGATGCCGCCGCCGCAATAGCAGATCACGCGCTTGTCCGGCGTCACGCCTTCGGCGGTGAATTTGGCCTTCGCCTCCGCGAGCCTGACGAACGCCTTGGCCGTTCCTTCCACCAAAGCCGCCGCCGGGACGTTGACGCTGCCGGGAATCCGGCCGGGCCGGCCATAGCGGCTGGGCTCGAGGCCGCGGTGGAATTGCGGCCCGAGCGCGTTGACGATGGCGGTGTCCGGGCGCTCGAGCGCCGCCAGGACCGCGTCCTTGTCGACGAAGAAGCCGGGCCGCGGCGCCGCTTCGAAGCGGGCGGGCGGATGGGTGCGGGCCGGCCCGCTTTCGACGGGACGGTTCTCGGCCCGCCACTTGTCGAGGCCGCCATCGAGCACGGCGGCATCGTCGAAGCCCAGCGCCTTCAGCATCCACCAGAAGCGCGTCGCCCACATCATGGTGCCGACGCTGTAGAGCACGACGCGCGTCCCGCGGCCGACGCCGTGGCGCGCGAAGGCGGCCTCGAGCTGCGCCGGCGCCGGCATCATGAAGCGCAGCCGCGTCGTCCCGTCGGAGAACTCGCCTTGCAGGTCGAGGAAATCGGCGCCGGGGATGTGCGCCTCCTCGAAGCCGGTGCGCGCTGGGATGGCGAGATAGGGATCGTCGCTGCCGGCCGGCGGCGGCGCGAGAAGGGTCGTGCAGTCATAGATCCGGAGGCTCGGATCGTCCAGCGCGGCGGCAAGCTCCGCGGTGGTGATGAGTGACTTGGGATCGCGCATGGTTGCCTCGCGGGGTGGAAGCCGCCTCTATCCTGCGGCGATGAGCATCGTCCGCGCAAGCTGGCGCCGCGCGCCGCCCTTCCCTACATTAAGCCGGCCATGAAACGCCTGCTGTCGGGGGTTTTCGCCCTCTTTCTCGCGGTCGCGCCGGCGGCGGCGCAGACCACCGTCGTGCCGACCAGCCGCGAGCTCATCCATCTCTCCTTCGCGCCGGTGGTGAAGAAGGCGGCGCCCGCCGTGGTGAACGTCTTCTCGCGCCGCGTCGTGCGCACCGCGCAGGGACCTGCCGCGCTCTTCAACGATCCCTTCTTCCGCCGCTTCTTCGGCGACGCGCTGCCCTTCGGCGTGCCGCGCGAGCGGGTCGAGAGCTCGCTTGGCTCCGGCGTCATCCTCGACCCCGCCGGCTTCATCGTCACCAACCGCCACGTCATCAAGGACGCCGACAAGGTGGTGGTGGAGCTCGCCGACCGCCGCGAGTTCGAGGCCAAGATCGTGCTCGCCGACGCCCATGCCGACCTCGCCGTGCTCAAGATCGACGCGCACGGCCAGCCCTTGCCGGTGCTGCGGATGGGCGACAGCGACAAGCTCGAGGTCGGCGATCTCGTGCTCGCCATCGGCAACCCCTTCGGCGTCGGCCAGACGGTGACCAGCGGCATCGTCTCGGCGCTGGCGCGCAGCCTCAACGCCAACGATTTCCGCTCCTTCATCCAGACCGACGC
>JASHTP010000301.1 GCA_030040495.1 Alphaproteobacteria bacterium | reverse complement strand
CGCCGCGCCGGGCACGGTGCTCGACGCGCCTCTCGCCGTCGCCTGCGGCGCGGGCGCGCTGCGGCTGCTGCGCCTGCAGCGCGCCGGGCGCGCGCCGCAGGACGCCGAGTCCTTTCTCCGCGGCTATCCCATCCCCGCCGGCACCCTCCTGCCATGCCCCGCTACAAGCTGACGCTCGAATATGACGGCAGCGGCCTCGTCGGCTGGCAGCGTCAGGCGAACGGGCCCTCGGTGCAGGAAACGCTGGAGCAGGCGGTCGAGCGCTTCTGCGGCAAGCAAGTGACCGTCCACGGCGCCGGCCGCACCGATGCCGGCGTCCATGCGCTGGGCCAGACCGCGCATCTCGACCTGCCGCGCGAGGCGGCGCCGGACGTCATCCGCAACGCGCTCAACCATCATGTGAAGCCCGCCGCCATCGCCGTGCTCGCGGTCGAGCGCGTCGACGAGCATTTCGACGCGCGGCGCTCGGCGAAGGGCCGCGTCTATCTCTACCGCATCCTGAACCGCCGCCCGCCGCCGGCGCTGGAGCGCGGCCGCGTCTGGCATGTCGGCCCCCGCCTCGACGCCGAGGCGATGCAGGAGGCGGCGCAGCTGCTGATCGGCAAGCACGACTTCACCACCTTCCGCGACTCGCTGTGCCAGGCGAGATCGCCGGTGAAGACGCTCGACCGTCTCGAGGTGACGCGGGCGGGCGAGGAAATCCGCATCGAGGCGCGGGCGCGCTCCTTCCTGCACCACCAGGTGCGCAACATGGTCGGCACCTTGAAGCTGGTGGGAGCCGGCAAATGGCGCATCGATCGCGTGGCGGAAGCGCTCGAAGCGCGCGACCGCCGCGCCGGCGGCCCGACCGCGCCGGCGGAAGGGCTTTATCTCGTCGAAGTCGTGTACGCGGCGAGGGTGACGGCATAAGGCGGTGGCCTGGGGCTCGATGTCATCATCGGGCCAGGCATGGCGTCAGGCGAGCGTTGGCGATGCGGTCGAAGATCGGCCGGCTGGGAACGATGTACGATGGAGACTGAGTGCCAGGAGCGGCCTCCGGCATGCAACGCTCACCGCACTCTATTGCCCGACGTAAGTGACCTTTCCATCAATAAACACGACACGGTCAACGCCATATCGCCACATTTCGTCGTCCGGGGGGACCGTCACCTTGGAATCGGGACGACCGCGGGCTTCGGTCACTTCGTCTATTGTCATGCCCTTCAGCACTTTTCCCGCAAGGATCGCATCCGCCGCGTCCTGTCCGTATTTGGTGATCAGTTCCTGACGGTGGGCTGCCTCGCGTGCTTTGGCCTGCGCTGCAGCGGCCAATGCGGCCTGACGTTGACGTTCGAGCATCGCCTGTTGCACGGCGCGCGCGCGGGTCGCTGCCTCCTCTTGAGCCGCCAGTTGAGCCCGACGTGCATTCTCGGCAGCCTGTTGCTGTTCGCGCACCCGTTGCACGACTTGCTGACAAAATTGGACTTGGCCGACGATCCTCGGATCGTTCGGCTCGATGCATTGCTGCGCCAACCGCGTGATGGAAAAGCCGGAACGCTGTTGGACGCAGCGCTCCACATCTCCGCCAAGGGAGTTCCAGGCGGCCATGGTCCCTTGCGCGGTCTTGTTGAGCATCATGCCGAAAAGACCGCCGCAGACCGCGACCCCGGGAGCTTGGGCGTCCGCTCCATAGGGGACGACTGCCGCGACCAGAAAGCAAACCGACGCGACGGCGACAGCTCGACTGCCGAGACGGAGTTTACCATCTTGCCTCATGGCGACCTCGCTTACATGCCAGTATCCTTCCGTGCTAATTCCAGCTTAGCCACCGCCTGAATTGCCTCGCGCAGCGCCTTCGAGTGATTCTCTATGGCGAAGAATGCGAGCAGGAGGGAGACCAACAGGAAAGCGCCGATCGCCGCGGCTGTAACGATAAGAGCGACGTTTCGCGCTGCCCATGCTTCCAGCGCCGCGATAGCGGTCTCCTGTCGCGCGGCTTCATTCTGTGACAGGGCTTGGCTGCGGGCGGCTTCGACGGAGGCGCGTTGGGCAGCTTGGGTGGCGATGATCTGCCCCCAGGCGTCGCAGACGCCGATATAAAATGCCACGATGTTTTGTCCGGTCAGCTTGGCGCGCTCGCGCTCCAGCGCTCGACCATAGTTCCGGACGAAAGCATCGGTCTGCCCTGCGCTGCATTGGGCGGGGATCTGCATGGCCCGCGAATATTCGTCGAAGTATCTCGGAGTCTTTTGCGGGTCGACGATCAGAGCGATGTCGCGCGCGATCCGCTCGAGTTCGGAAATCGGATGTTGCGGCGCCTCGCCTTTGGGCGGTTCGGCAGGCATCGGCGCCGCGGGCGCGGGGCCATATGAGAGATTGAAAGCCACATCGGTCGGTCCTGACGCGTTTCCGTACCTGTCGCGAGCGACGACCTTGATATCGGCGGCGAGAGTTTCCGGCTTCGACAAGGTCGCGAGAGCGCCGTTGATCTTTTGCAGAAGCGCCTGCGTCGGCGCCAGTCCACCGGGAACGCGACGGAACAGCTCGGCATCCTTGCCCCCCACGACAGTGAAGTCGTCGGGAAATGCGCCCATCTGGTTAGGCGTGTCGGCTAAAAGGCGCCCAAGAAGGTCTTGTTCCGTCAGCGGCTGATCGATCAAGGCCGTGTTCGGAACAAAGCGGATGTTGCCGGGAGGAGCGAACCGCGCGTCGACGACCGCCATGTCTATGGCGGCTGGTCCTGGTACATAAGGGGCAGGAACGGCGACCTCGGGAGCCGGCCGCATCACCATAAGCTCAAAGAAGCCTGCGACGCAGAGACCGCCGACGACAAAGAGAAAACAGGCGGCGGCGCCCACAAGAAGGATGATTCGCGCCGCCGGCAGGATAAATCCACTCTGCAGTCGGTGCATCCAACCGCCCAAAGTGCCGTCGGACCGGATCAATTTCCCCCCTCGCTCGCGCTCGATGCCTAAATCGGTCGTATTCGGCGCATGCCCTACAGCGGCGATTTTAACCTCATGCTTCGCGCTTCAAGAATTGGGATGTACGGCCGCGACCACGGCCACACTGGCTCGACGATTACGCGAATGGGCGAAATATTCAACAACTAAAGCGTTAATACGCGCGCGTCGCGTACGCCGTCGGTTCCACGCGCCCTCGAACGCGAGTGGCACGATGGTGGTGCCGGAT
>JASHTP010000300.1 GCA_030040495.1 Alphaproteobacteria bacterium | reverse complement strand
CGGTGCCGGGCGATCTGCCGCTCGAGCGTGGCGGCGCTTTCCTCGCCGATGGCGCGGACCGCCCGGTCGAGGGCTGCGCGCGTCCCTTCGTCGGCGACCGCGGCGAGCTGCGCCCGCGCCATGCCGCGGATCTCCTCGGCGAGCGCCACCAGATAGCGCAGCATCTCGTCGGTGACGATGCGCGCCGCGGTGGCCGGGATCATCAGCTCGCGAATCGGCTTCGGCTGCCGCACCGGCGCGAGGCGCCAGCGCGCTCCCGCGGCGGCGGCCGAACTCTTGCGGCGCTTGGCTTCGCCCATGAGGTTCCGCGCGGCTCCTTTCCGGCGGCGATTGTCGCTTGCCGGGCGGCGCCGGATCAACCGGCCGCTGCTGGACAGATTCGGAGTCGTCGGGCTAAAAGCGGGCCTCGTCCCAAGCCCGGCCCGGCTTGGCTCGCCGCTCGGGAAGGCCCAGATTAGCGCCATGCAGACCACCAACGACATCCGCGCCGCCTTCCTCGGATTCTTCCAGCGCAACGGCCACGAGATCGTGCCGTCGAGCCCGTTGGTGCCGCGCAACGACCCGACCCTGCTCTTCACCAATGCCGGCATGGTGCAGTTCAAGAACGTCTTCACCGGCGTCGAGAAGCGCGACTATGTCCGCGCCGCCACCTCGCAGAAATGCGTGCGCGCCGGCGGCAAGCACAACGATCTCGAGAATGTCGGCTACACCGCGCGGCATCACACCTTCTTCGAGATGCTCGGCAATTTCTCCTTCGGCGACTACTTCAAGGACCGCGCCATCGAGCTCGCCTGGACGCTGGTGACGAAGGAGTTCGGCCTGCCCAAGGAGCGCCTGCTGGTCACCGTCTTCTCCGAGGACGACGACGCGGCGCGGCTTTGGGCGAAGATCGCCGGATTGCCCGAAAGCCGCATCGTCCGCATCGCGACATCCGACAATTTCTGGGCGATGGGCGACACCGGCCCCTGCGGCCCCTGCTCGGAGATCTTCTACGATCACGGCGAGCAGATCCCGGGCGGGCCGCCGGGCAGCGCCGACGCCGAGGGCGACCGCTTCATCGAGATCTGGAATCTCGTCTTCATGCAATACGAGCAGGTGACGAAGACGGAACGGCGGCCGCTGCCGCGCCCCTCGATCGACACCGGCATGGGGCTCGAGCGCATCGCCGCGGTGATGCAGGGCAAGCACGACAATTACGACATCGATCTGATGCGGGCGCTGATCCTGGCCTCCGCCGAGGCCTCGGGCGTGGCGCCGGACGGGCCGCAGGCGGTGTCGCACCGCGTCATCGCCGACCATCTCCGCGCGAGCGCCTTCCTCATCGCCGACGGCGTGCTGCCGGCCAAGGACGGGCGCGGCTACGTGCTGCGCCGGATCATGCGCCGCGCCATGCGCCATGCCCACATCCTGGGCTCCGAGGCGCCGCTGATGTGGCGGCTGGTGCCGGCGCTGGTGCGGCAGATGGGCGCCGCCTTCCCCGAGCTGGTGCGCGCCGAGCCGCTCATCGCCGAGACGCTGAAGCTCGAGGAATCGAGCTTCAAGCAGACGCTCGACCGCGGCCTGAAGCTGCTCGAGGAGGAGACGGCGCGGCTCGGCCAGGGCGAGGACTTCCCCGGCGAGATCGCCTTCAAGCTCTACGACACCTACGGCTTTCCCCTCGACCTCACCGAGGACGTGCTGCGCGCGCGCGGCCGCAAGGTGGCGCTCGACGCCTTCAACGCGGCGATGGAGCGCCAGCGCGCCGAGGCGAGGAAGCACTGGGTCGGCTCGGGCGAGGCGGCCACCGACCAGCTCTGGTTCGAGCTCAGCGACGAGCTCGGCGCCACCGAGTTCCTGGGCTACGAGACCCATGTCGCCGAGGGAAAGATCGCCGCCATCATCGTCGACGGCAAGCGCGTCGCGCGCGCTTCCGCCGGGCAAGAGGCGGCGATCCTGGTCAACCAGACGCCGTTCTACGCCGAATCCGGCGGCCAGGTCGGCGACACCGGCGCGATCTTCTCGGCCACCGGCGGCGAGTTCGCCGTCGCCGACACTCAGAAGAAGGCGGGCGAGCTCTTCGTCCATCTCGGCCGGGTGACCCACGGCGCGCTCGATGTCGGCGATTTCGTCGAGCTCAGGATCGACGAGACGCGCCGCGCCCAGCTGCGCGCCAACCATTCGGTGACGCACCTGCTGCACCAGGCGCTGCGCCGGCGCCTCGGCGAGCATGTGACGCAGAAGGGCTCGCTGGTGGCGCCCGACCGGCTGCGCTTCGATTTCAGCCATCCCCGCGCGCTTTCGCCCGAGGAGGTCCGCGCCGTCGAGAGCGAGGTCAATGCCCGCATCCGCCAGAACGGCGAGGTGACGACGCGGCTGATGACGCCGGAAAAGGCGGTCGAAGCCGGCGCGCTCGCGCTCTTCGGCGAGAAATACGGCGACGAGGTGCGCGTCGTCGCCATGGGCGACGAGAAAGACGAGCACGGCCACGCCCATCGGCGCTTCTCGGTCGAGCTGTGCGGCGGCACGCATGTGCGGCGCACCGGCGACATCGGCTATTTCAAGATCGTGTCGGAAAGCGCCGTCGCCGCCGGCGTGCGCCGCATCGAGGCGCTGACCGGCGCCGCAGCGGAAGCCTATGTCGAGCAGGAGGAGGAGCTGCTGCGCCAGGCGGCCGACGCGCTCAAAGCGACGCGCGGCGAGCTGCCGGCGCGCGTGCTTGGCCTCCTCGAGGAGCGCAAGCGGCTCGAGCGCGAGCTCGCCGAGACGCGCCGGCGTCTCGCCGCCGGCGGCGGCGGCGCGCCGAA
>JASHTP010000299.1 GCA_030040495.1 Alphaproteobacteria bacterium | reverse complement strand
CATCGCCTGCTGCAAAGCCTGCCCGAGCTCGCGCCGGCAGCGCGCGCGGCGGCGGCGCAGCGGTTCCTGGCGCTGCCGGCGCATGGCCTCGCCGCGGCGGCGCAGGCGGAGCTCGCGGCGGAAACGCTCGCCGTGCTCGACGATCCCGACTTCGCGCCGCTGTTCGGGCCCGGCTCGCGCGCCGAGGTGCCGGTGGTGGCGCTCATCGGCGGCAAGGCGCTCAGCGGCCAGATCGACCGGCTGGTGGTCACCGACGCGGCGGTGATGATCGTCGATTACAAGACGCTGCGCCCGCCGCCCCTGGACGAAGCCGCGGTGCCCGCCGCCTATCTCGAGCAGCTCGCCGCCTACCGCGCCGCCGTCGCCGCGATCTATGCCGGCCGCGCCGTGCGCTGCGCGCTGCTCTGGACCGAAGGCCCGCGCCTCATGCCGGTAAGCGCCGCGCTGCTCGACCGCCACGCGCCCTGAGCGGCGACGGGGCCGCTACCGCGCGATCCTGTCGCGTCATCCAATGACCAAAGAGCGACGCTCGTTCGGGCAAGCAGTCAATCAATTTTTATGTAGTACCAAAGCATGCAGTCGGAAGAATTTGTCGCAAGCGGCTTTGGCACCATCGGACGGAACCGATGCAATGAGTAGGGGCTTCGCTTCCAACTTTGCGGTCCGTACCAAGGTTCTGGTGAGCTTCGCGATCGTTTTGTCGGTAACGATTGTGCTCGGCCTACTTTCGCTCAAGCAGATCGGCGCCATCAACGACGAGGCCGCCAAAATCCGAGATACTTGGCTTCCGGCAGCGGAAGTGCTCGGCGAAATCAAGTTCGTCACCATGCGCTACCGGTAGATCGAGGCGGCGCATGCGCTTCAGACCGAGCCGGGCGCGAAGGCGAAGGAAGCGGCGACGATGCAGCAGCTGGTCGGCGAGGTGGACAAGCTGTTCGCCAAGCACCGCTCCTTCATCGTCAGCGAGGACATGCGCCGCCGCTCCGACGCCGTCGCCGGCGAATGGATGCAATATCTCGCGCTCAGCAAGGAGTTCGTCGCGATCTCGGTGAAGGGTGACACGGCGGCGGCGGTGAAACGCTACACCGGCGACATGCGCTCGACCTTCAACAAGTATTTCGCGGACCTCCAGGCCATGATCGATGCCGCGGTCGCCGACGGCAAACAGGCGGCGGACAATGGCGCGGCGGCCTATGCATCGGCGCGCAACTGGATCGCCGCCCTGATCGGGCTGGCGCTGCTGCTGTGCCTTGCCGCCGCTTACCTCATCATCAGCGGGGTCTCGACGCCGATCCGCCTGATCGCGGACGCCATGAAGCGGCTGGCGGCGCGCGATCTGGCCGGCGCCATACCGGGTGTCGGGCGGCGCGACGAGATCGGAGCGATGGCCGAGGCGGTGCAGGTCTTCAAGGAGAGCATGATCGAGACCGAGCGGCTGCGCGGCGAGCAGGAGGCGCAGACGCGCCGCGCCGCCGAGGACCGCCGGAAGGCCATGCTCGACTTTGCCGGACGCTTCGAGAAGAGCGTCGGCGGGATCGTCGCCAGCGTCGCCTCCCGGGCCGCGGAGCTTCGCACCACCGCGCAATCCATGTCGGCGACCTCGGAAGAGACGTCGCGTCAGTCGACCGCCGTCGCGGCGGCGTCCGAGCAGTCCTCGCAGAACGTGCAGACGGTGGCGAGCGCGACGGAGGAGCTTTCCGCCTCGGTCAGGGAGATCGCCGACCAGGTGCAGAACTCGACGCGCATGATCGGCGATGCCGTGGCGCAGGCGACCAGCACCAACGACCAGGTGAAGAGCCTTTCGGCGGCGGCCGAGAAGATCGGTGACGTGGTGAAGCTGATCAGCGACATCGCCGGGCAGACCAATTTGCTGGCGCTCAATGCGACGATCGAGGCCGCGCGCGCCGGCGAGGCGGGCAAGGGATTTGCGGTGGTGGCGTCGGAGGTCAAATCGCTCGCCACGCAGACCGCCAAGGCGACCGACGAGATCGGCGCGCAGATCAAGGCGATCCAGGACGCGACCGGAAGCTCGGTGGCGGCCATTCAGAGCATTGCCGAGACGATCGCCAAGGTGAACGACAACGCCGCGACCATCCGCTCTGCCGTCGAGCATCAGGGCGCCGCCACGCAGGAGATCACGCGGAACGTGCAGGAGGCGGCCAAAGGCACGTCGGACGTGACGTCGACCATCGCCTCGGTCGATCAGGCGGCGCAGGCGGCCGGCGCCGCGGCGGCCCAGGTCCTTTCGTCGGCCGGCGAGCTGAGCAAGCACGGCGAGATGCTGCAGCAGCAGGTCGAGGAGTTCCTGCGCGAGGTCCGCGCCGGATGATCCGAGCCCGGCGCGGGCGCGACCGCTACGCGCCCTGAGCGCGGCCCTTGCCCTTGCCGGCGCCGGCCGCCGGCGACAGCGCCACCGCCGCCTCGGTGGTCAGCAGCAGGAAGGTGAAGGTCTCCTGCAGATAGAGGCGGACGGTGCCGTCATTGTGGCCGAGATAGCCGATCGAGATGTCCTGGCCGATGCGCAGGTCGAAATCGCCGCCGCGTGTGCTCAGCACAAAGCCGCCGGTGATCGCCGGCGCCCAGATGATCTCCTCGCTGGCGAGCTGCTTGATGTGCTGGATCACGGGATAGCCGTGATCGCCGGCCCCGCTGATCGCGGTGTAGGCATCGGCGCCCAGCACCACTGAATAGGGCCCGTTGACCCCGGCGAGCCTGAGCTGCGCCAGCGCCTGGGCGACGGTGCCGGGATAGTCCCGGACGTCGGCGGGCAAGGTCAGCGGCGGATTGCTGGTGCCCTGGCGGATGCCCTGGATGCCGGCGGCGGCGTAGCCGTCGAACACGGCGCGGTCCTCGGCGAAGGCGGCGCGCTGCGCCGCGTCCTTGAGCGGCTGCCAGTCGCTGTCATTGGCGCCGCGCTCGACATCGTCGATCGCCTGGCGGTCGAGGGTGAAGGGGATGCGCAGCTCGACCAGCGCCTTGGCCTCGCGCTGATGGGCGAGGATGCCGCTCTCCGGCGCCTCGAGCTTGCGCAGATGGCCGGTGGCGACGGCGGCGAGCGCGGTGCCGCCGGGCTCGCCGACATCGACCACGCGCCGCTCCGCGAGATGGCGCTTCAGCGTGCGCGCCGCCTCCTCTTCGATCTGGGCCCACGCCGCCGCGGAGATCGGGGCCAGCTCGCGGTGCAGGTTATTCATGGTCGGGGTCTCCTTTGAGGGAGCCGATGCCGAGCGATCCATCGCGCGACGGCGGCGTGGAAGGCGAGGGCGCGGCGGCGGCCGGCGGCGGAGCATCGACGGGGAGGCTCTCGAGGAAGCTGAGCGCGGGCGCGAAGAACAGGCCGCCGGTGACGGCGCGGCTGAAATCGAGCAGCCGGTCGTAATTGCCCGGCGGCCGGCCGACGAACATGTTCACCAGCATCTGCTCGATCGTCCGCGGCGAGCGGGCATAGCCCATGAAATAGGTGCCGAACTCGCCCTTGGCCGGGCTGCCGAACGGCATGTTGTCGCGCAGGATCTGGATCTGCCGGCCGTTCTCGACGATCTGGGTCAGCGCGTTGTGGGCCGAACTCGGCTTCACCGCATCGTCGAGCTCGACGTCGGAGAGCTTGGCGCGGCCGATGATGCGCTCCTGCGTCTCGGTCGGCAGCGCGTTCCACGCGGCGAGATCGTGCAGGTACTTCTGCACGATGGCATAGCTGCCGCCGGCGAAGCCGGCATCCTCCGCGCCGACCAGCGCAGCCTCGCTCGCCGCGCCGCCGGCGGGATTCTCGGTGCCGTCGACGAAGCCCAGCAGGTCGCGCTCGTCGAAGTAGCGGAAGCCCTGCGCCTCGTCCACCGGCGCGACCGCGGGCCCCAGCCGCGCCAGGATCTGCGTCGCCAGCTCGAAGCAGAGATCCATGCGCTCGGCGCGGATGTGGAAGAGCAGGTCGCCTGGCGTGGCGACGGCGTGGCGCTCGCCGGCGCGAATCTCGCGGAAGGGATGCAACTCTGCCGGCCGCGGCGGCCCGATGAGCCGGTCCCAGGCGTCGGAGCCTATGCCCATGATGCAGGAGAGCCGGCCCTCGGGGTCGCGGAAGCCCACCGCCCGCACCAGCCCCGCGAGGTCGCCGCAGAAGGCGCGGACGGCGGCGCGGCTGTCGCTGCCGGGGGTCACCGTCGCCACCAGGAAGATCGCGGCGCGCGTCAGCGGCCCGACCACCGGCTGCGGCTCGACCGCGGCTTCACTCATCGGCCAGGCCGGCGCCAGGCCGGGCTGTGGGCTGGCGGCATCCGCGGGAACCCTTCTTGTCCAATCCGGTCGTGGGCCGCCGATTATCGCCGCGGCGACGGCCGAGTCAAAATCAATGCGCGCCGGTTGTCGAGGCGGCAGCCGCCGGCGTCAAGCCGCGAGCTTTGCCGGGCAGCCCCGCGCCGGCCGCGGGCGCGCCGCCTTGACGCTCGTTTCGGCCGTCCCCTAATCTCTCGCCTCGCCCTGCAGGAGAGCCTCATGAGCACCACCAAGGTCACCGATTCCTCCTTCGAAGCCGACGTGCTCCGCGCCCCCGGGCCGGTGCTGGTCGACTTCTGGGCGGAATGGTGCGGGCCGTGCAAGGCGATCGCCCCGGCGCTCGAGGAGATCGCCGCCGACATGGGCGGCAAGCTGACGGTGGCCAAGATCAACATCGACGAGAATCCGCAGACGCCGATGAAGTACGGCGTGCGCGGCATCCCGACCCTGCTGCTGTTCAAGAACGGCCAGGTGGCGGCGACGAAGATCGGCCAGGTGCCGAAGAGCAAACTCGTCGAGTGGGTCGAGTCGGTGCTCTGAGCGCGTCCGTAATCTTGCGGAGGCCGCGACTTCAACCCGCGGCTTGCTCGCCGTTCTCGGCGAGCACCCGGCCGGCGAGATAGAGTGAGCCGCAGATCAGCGCGCGGGCCGGCCCGGCGCCGGCTGCCGCGCGCTCGACCGCCGCGGCGATGCTGGCGCAAGGCTCGGCGGTGATGCCGAGC
>JASHTP010000298.1 GCA_030040495.1 Alphaproteobacteria bacterium | reverse complement strand
TGGTCGCGGTGTGAAAGGCGCGGCTCAGGAATTCGGGGATGCGGCGGGGGTCGTCGATCTCGGCCACCCATTTGGCGAGCTGGCCGAACATGCGGCGATAGTCGATCTCCTGGAAGGCCTCGCGCTCGACCGTGTCGCGCGCCACCTGGCCGATGAACAGGATGAGCGGCGTCGAATCCTGCATCGCCACATGCAGTCCGGCGCTGGCGTTGGTGGCGCCGGGACCGCGCGTCACCATCGAGAGCCCGGGCCGGCCGGTGAGCTTGCCATAGGCATCGGCCATCATCGTCGCGCCGCCCTCCTGGCGGCAGGTGACGAGGCGGATGGAGTTGGCGTCGTAGAGCGCGTCGAGCACGGCTAGATAGCTCTCGCCCGGCACGCAGAAGACGGTATCGGCGCCGTGGATCTTGAGCTGGTCGACGAGAATCTGGGCGCCGGTGCGGCGGCTCATGCGGCGGTCTCCTGGCTTTTCTGCCGCAGAGAGGTATTGGAGTTTGCCGCCGCGGGCAATCCCCTTCTCCGCGGAGGCGAGCCTCCGCCGCCGCACGTACCGCCGGTTTCGCCTTCGCCCCGCTGCTTCCGACGCGCCGCATCGGCCTGCCGATGACGAAGCGCGTCGCGCGATCGAAGACCGCCTGGACGCCGTCCTCAAGGGGATGCGGATCATTCGCGATTACCATGACATTACAGCGAGTTAAGTTGCCGCCACCGCGCCGGTCGGCAATCGTGGCGGCGATCATGACGAGGCTTTGCACAGGGCGCGGGAAGGGGCGCGGCCATGCCGCATGGCTGGGCGCGGCGGTGGCGCTGGCGCTCGCCGGCTGCGGCCCCATCGAGGTGCCGATGAAGGCGCCCATCCCCGCCGACACCGGCCCCGACCCCACCATCTCGGAGAGCATCACCCAGGCCGACGCGGTGATGACCTGCGAGGCGATCGCGAGCGAGCGCGCCGGCATCGCCGCGAGCCTCGCCGGGCTCGACGATTCCGCCGCTGCCGTCGCCTTGCGCCGGCGCGACGCCGTCCTCGCCCAGCTCGCCGCGCTCAAGCGTTGCCCGTCCTAGGAGCCTGTCTGGGAAATGGGACGGGCCTGCGTTGCACGCGGACGGGGCGATGTTAGGAGCGAGGCCGCAGGCGATGCCTGGCGCATCGACAGGGCCTCGCGCCCTTCGACAAGCTCAGGGTGAGGGCGGCAGAGCCCCGTCCCATTTCTCAGGCAGGCTCCGAGCCTCGGGGCTGGCTTCCGCCGGGCCGCTGGCCCATCATCCGCCGCCCCACCCGCGCCCGAAGGAGCGCCGCCGCCATGACCGAGAACGACGCGGTGCGTGCCGCCAATCTCGACTTCTACCGCGCCTTCACCACGCGCGACTTCGCGGCGATGGACCGGATCTGGGCGCGGAAGGCGCAGGTTCTCTGCACTCATCCCGGCTGGATCCCGCTCGCCGGACGCAGCACGGTGATGGCGAGCTGGCAAGACATCCTCGCCAATCCCGAAGCGCCGCGGGTGATGTGCCATGACGACATCGCCTTCGTCTATGGCGAGATCGCCGTCGTGCTGTGCGAGGAGGAGCTGTCGGGCGGCCATCTCGCCGCCACCAACGTGTTCATCAAGGAGGACGGCGCCTGGCGCCTCCTGCACCACCACGCCAGCCCGATCCTGATGCGCGAGACGCCGCGGGCGCACTGAGGCTAGCCCGGATTTCTCACGCAGGCATGCGCTGCGACGCAGCACCCGTCCGTGTGAGAAATCCGGGCTAGAGGCAGATCTCGGCGGGCGAGAAGAAGAACGCGACCTCGGTCTTGGCCGTCTCGGCCGAATCCGAGCCGTGCACCGAGTTCGCCTCGATCGATTCGGCGAAATCCTTGCGGATCGTGCCCGGCGCCGCGTTGGCGGGGTTGGTGGCCCCCATGATCTCGCGGTTGAGCGCCACCGCGTTCTCGCCTTCGAGCACCTGCACCACCACCGGCCCGGAGGTCATGAAGGCGACGAGGTCGCCGAAGAATGGACGCTCGCGGTGCACCGCGTAGAACTTCTCCGCCTGCTCGCGCGTCAGCCGCAGCCGCTTCTGCGCGACGATGCGCAGGCCGCGCTCCTCGAAGCGCGCGTTGATCTTGCCGGTCAGGTTCCGACGCGTCGCGTCGGGCTTGATGATCGACAAGGTGCGTTCGACGGCCATGGACGTATCAACTCCTCGGGCTCGCAATCGGCCGGGTTATAGCCGCGCCGCCGCCGCCCATCAACCGGCGTCGCCGCCGCGCTTCTGCCACTTGCCGTCGACCTGCTCCCAGTAGACGAGCCGGTGTCCGGCCTCCTTGGCCTCCTTCCAGCGCCGGCGCGCCGCCGCCACCGCCGCCTCGTCGTTGCCGTCGAAGATGTCGCAGCAGCGCGCATAGGCGCCGAGCCGCGGCGAGCTCGCGCCGTCGACCAGCACCAGCATGGTCGCGGCATTCGGATTCTCGTCGGCGGCGGTGAGCCAGATCGGCTGGCGCTCGGCATTGCCGTCGCGCGCGCTGCCGTGCGGCAGGAAGCTCGCGTCGTTGTAGGTCCACAGCAGGTCGTTCAGATGATCGACCCGCTCGGCCGATCCGGCCATGACGAGGATGCGATGGCCGGCCGCGAGGCCGCGCTCCAGGATGCTCGGCAGCGCGCGCTCGAGCGGCAGGCTGCGCAGATGGTAGAAGCCGACCTCGGTCATCACCGCTCGTAATGCTCGGCGACGAGGCGGTCGAGCAGGCGCACGCCGAAGGCGGTGGCGCCCTTGGGGACGGTGGCCGCGTCCTTCTTCGACCAAGTGGTGCCGGCGATGTCCAGATGCGCCCAGGGCACGTTGTTGACGAAGCGCTGGAGGAACTGCGCCGCGGTGATGCTGCTGGCGTCGCGGCCGCCGCTGATGTTCTTGATGTCGGCGGCGTCGCTGTCCATCATCCGGTCATAGGCGTCGGCGAGCGGCAGCCGCCACAGCTTCTCGCCGACCGCGGCGCCGGCCGCGGCGAGGCGCGACGCGAGCTCGTCGTTGTTGCTGAAGAGGCCGGCATGCTCGCTGCCCAGCGCGATGATGATGGCGCCGGTGAGCGTCGCAAGATCGACCATGAATTTGGGCTTGAAGCGGTCCTGGCAGTACCAGAGCGCGTCGGCGAGCACGAGCCTGCCCTCGGCGTCGGTGTTGAGCACCTCGATCGTCTGGCCCGACATCGAGGTGACGATGTCGCCCGGGCGCTGCGCCATCCCCGACGGCATGTTCTCGACCAAGCCGATCACGCCCACCGCGTTGACCTTCGCCTTGCGACCGGCCAGCGCGCGCATCAGGCCGATGACGACGCCGGCGCCGCCCATGTCCCACTTCATGTCCCACATGCCGTCCGCCGGCTTGATCGAGATGCCGCCGGTGTCGAAGGTCACGCCCTTGCCGATGAAGGCGACGGGCTGCGCCGCTCTGCCCTTGGCGCCGCCCTTCCACTGCATGACGACGAGCCGCGGCGGCTTGGCGCTCCCCTGCCCGACGCCGAGCAGCGCGCCCATGCCGAGCCGCTTCATCTGCCGCTCGTCGAGCACCTCGACCTGGACGCCGACCCGGGTGAGCTGCCGCGCGGCGGCGGCGAGCGTCTCGGGATAGATGATGTTGGCGGGCTCGGAGACGAGGTCGCGGGTGAAGAACACGCCCTTCGCCACTTCCTCCAGCGGCGCGAAGGCGCGACGCGCGGCGGCGGCGTCGCGGGTCATCACGGCGAGCGACCTGAGGGTCGGCTTCTGCTCCGGTTTTTCCTTGGTGCGGTATTTGTCGAAGCGGTAGGCGCGCAGCCGCGCCCCGAAGGCGAGGTTGGCCGCGGCGTCGGCCGGCTTGGGCTTCATCCCGTCGAGCCGGTCGAGCGCAACCGCCGCCTCGCTCTCGCCGACGCTGTTGAGCTGCCCGACGATGGCGCCGCCGAGCGTCTGCATCGCGGCCTCGTCGAGCGAAACCGCCTTGCCGAGGCCGACCAGCAGCACGCGCCCGACCGCGAGATGCGGCGGCGCCAGCACGCCCAGCATGTCGTCCTTGCGCCCGGTGAACCGGCTCGCCGCGATGGCGCGCTTCAGCGCGCCGCCCGTCTCCTTGTCGAGCGCCGCCGCGGTCGGCGTGAGCTTGCGGTCCTCCAGCACGCCGACGACGATGGTGCCGGATCTGGGCCGGCCGGGCTCGACGAACGCGATCTTCATGACGGGCTCCCCTCAACTCTCGTGCCCCCGCCGATAGACAGCGAAGCCGCCCCTGTCAACCTTCCGGCAGGCACAAGGGCGCGGCGGCGACGACGCGCGACGGCCGCCCGACGAACCGCTCGGCCGGATAGGTCCAGAGAGCAACCGGCCGCCAGCCGTCGCCGGCGCGCTCGAGCAGCGCGCCGTGCGCCGGCGGCACCCCGGCGATGCCGGCCGACGCACAGGACAGCAGCGCGTAGCGGTAGCCCGCGGCGGCAAGGGCGGCGAGCGTCTCGGGCGTCGGCTGCTCGACGGCACGGAGCTCGGCGTCGAGATGGCGCGGCGGCGCGAAGCGGATCAGCGCGTCGAGCATGGTGGCGAGGCTGCCATTGTCGCCCGGCAGCAGCAGCGCCAGACGGCGATCGCCGACGAGCGCGGTGCCGGCTTTGGCGGCGAGCAGCCAGGCGCGCTGCTCCGTCGCTTCGAGATCGAAGCGCAGAAAACCGATGAAGGCGAGCGGGCTCGCCAGCGCGGCGGCGACGAGCGCGGCGGGCGCGGCGCGGCGCCAGATGCCGCCCGGCGTCCAGCCGCGTTCGGCGACGAGATCGCGCGCGAGCAGCAGCAGCGCCATCATCAGCAGCAGGCCGAGATGCGTGTTGTAGCGGAAATAGGAATGCGCCGAGGCGCCGATCGCGCCGTCGAAATGCGCGATGTAGGTGAAGAAGATCGCGCCGTTATAGAGCAGCGCGACGCCGGCGAAGATGGCGGCAAGCGCGGTCGTGCGGTCGAGCCCGCGGCGGCGCCAATGCCGGACGAGACCGGCGAAGGCGAGCGCCACGGCGAGAAAGAAATACGCCTTCTCGACCGCCGCCGCCGCTATGCTGCGCAAGATGAGCGGAATGAGCGCGAACTGCCACTGCGCGACGGGCAGCAGCTTGAGCTCGCCCGCGGCGAAATGGCCGAGCACGTACCAGCGCCAGGCGAGATAGAGCAATGCCGCCGGCGCGCCGGCGGCGAGCACCAAAGCGGCCGCGCGCCCGCGCGTCGCGCGCGGCTGCAGCAGCGCCAAAGCGAGCGCCGAGGCGACCACGGCGACGACGAGCGCGACGCTGTCCTGCTTGATGTCGACGAGCGCGGCGAGGCAAAGCGCCAGCAGCATCAGGTCGCGCGCCGGCTTGCGCCCGGCGGCGAGGCGCTCCACCGCGCCGGCGGCGAACCAGCCGGCGAAGCCGGTGGTCACCGCGACCGACGCCTCGCTGTAGGCGGAGAGGTGATAGCGCGGCACGAAGCCGGGATTGATCAGCGTCGCGAGCAGCAGGCCGAGAGCGGCCGCGCCCCATGACGGCACCGCCGCCGCATCATCCTCGCGGCCCGCCGCGAGCCGCGCCAGCAGCAGCGCCGCGGCGAGCTGCAGCACGATGTTGAAGCCGATCATCGCGTTCAAGGCGAGGCGCCGCGCCAGCAGCGAGACGACGTAGCCGGCGAGCTGCAGATTGTAAGGCGCGCCCGGCAGCAGCGAATGGCTGGCGACGCGGTCGTCGGCGGGGAAGAAGCCGTGGTCCCAGAGATAGGCGGCGTTGGGCAGCAGGTTGAGAAAAGTGTCGGGCTGGCTTGGCCGCGCGCTCGCCATCACCGCGAGCAGCGGCAGGCCCACCAGGAGCATGCGCCCCATGCCGCGCCAATCGGACGCGCCCAGCGCGGCGCGCGGCAGCAGCAAGCCGACGACGCCGAGCAGCATGATGAACAAGGCCGGCACGACGAGCGGCGCCGTGCTCGCGACGCCCCACAGCGTCAGCACCAGGCAAGCGCCGCCCCAGCCGGCGACGAGCGCCGCCTCCGGCGCGGCGCGGCCCGCGCAGACCCGGCCGCAGCCGATGAATAGCAGCGTCGCGACCAGCACGCCGCCCCAGCCGGCAAGCTCGGCCCAACTCGGAATCAGCAGGTCCATCACGCAAGGCCGATCGGTGGCGCGGCAGCGAGCCGCGGTCTATCGGCCGCAGCTGGGCTCGTCAAGGCGGCCGCGCGACGGCGAAGAGCGCGAAGCGCGGCGCCGAGAAGTCCGGCACCAACGGCGCCGCCGCCGGCACGGCGAAGGCGGTGCGGCCGACGAAGACGACATGGTCGTACTGGGCGAGCGCGGCGCGCTCGGCGGCGTCGAGCGGAGGCCCGCCGCCGACGAAGGCGGACCACAGCCGTTCCGGCGGCAGCCGGTCGGCAAGCGCGCGCCAGCGCGGCGCGAGCGCCACCGGCTGCTGGGTCGGGAAGGCGAAGAGCGTCGGCACGAAGGCGTCGCGCCGGACGATGGCGAGGGTCGGGAAATGGACCAGCGGCGTCGGTTGCGAATTGATCGCACCCGCGTCGAAGGCGACCGCCAGCCGGCTGCCGACCGGCAGCCCGTCGAGTGCCGGCAGCAGGCGCGCATAGGCGCGGTCGCTCGCTTCCCAGCTGGCGCCCACCGCGCCGAGGCGGAGCAGGAACATCGCCAGCGCCGCGCCCAGAAACACCCGCTCCAGTCGCCGACGCGACGCCGCCCAGCGACTCGACGCGATCAGCACCAGGCCGAGCAGCACCGGGATGCGGTGATCGGCGCCGGACGCGGTGGCGAGCTGGCTCGGCATGGCGATATAGACCGCCGCCAACGCGGTCAGCACCGGCGCCATGGACGGCTCGAGCCGCACCCAGCGCCGCCAGAAGGCGCCGGCGATGGCGCCGACAGCCAGCGCGAAGCAGACGATGTCGAAGGGGCGGCTGTAATTGTCGAAGACGCTGAACAGCAGGTCGAATTTGCGCAACACGTTGCCGTAGGCGATGGCGCCGCCGGCGCTGCCCGGGGTCAGCAGCAGCAGCACGCCGAGCGCCGGCAGGAACGGGACTCCGGCGACGAGGAGCTCGGCCGCGGCGGACCGCGGCGCCGCGCGTCGCCGCCACGCGACGCCGGCGGCATTGCCCATGATCAGCACGGCGTAAAGCCCGCAGGCGAGGAGATGGGCGAAGAACAGAACGAGAGCGAGTGCGGTGCCGACGGCGAGGCGCAGCGCCGCCCCGCGCCGCGCCAGGGCGAGCCACAGGGCGAAGGCGAGGAGGCCGAGCCCGAGCCCGAAGAGATAGTTCAGAAAGCCCCAGAGCAGCGCGCGGCTGTAAAGCAGCAGGAACGCCAGGCACGGCCAGGCGGACCAGCTGCCGAACAGCACGCGGTGCAGCGCCGCCGCCCCGGCGGCGAGCAGCAGCAGGGCGCAGAGAACGAAGGCCTTGCCGGCCCAGGCGAGCGGCATCAGCCGCGCCAGCGGCGGCACCACGAGGTCCATGGCCAGGTTGGGCAGCGGCCGCCAGGCGATCTCGTAATAGCGCTGCAGCGGCTCCGACTGCGCCCAGGCGGCGAGGACGTGCATGCGCGCCAGATGATTGGGATAGTCGAACAGCGGCAAGGTGTCGCAGAGCAGCACCGGCAGCGCCGCCGCGGCGAAGAGCGCGGCGAAGAGCGCGGCGAATCGACGAAAGCTCAGCCGCAAGGGATCCGCAGCGCCGTCCATCCTGCTCGCGCGTCCTTTCCGCCCGCCTCCGGGCGCGGCAGAGTTCCACGCCCCGCCGCCGGCCGCAAGCGCATGATCGGCAACGAAGTTCGCCCTATCCTCCGCCAACTCGCCGCTTCTATAATCGGCCGCCATGAACGGGATCACCCGTTACGTCCTGCGCCAGACCTTGGCGATCATGCTGTTCGTCGCGGTGAGCTTCACCGCCGCGGTGTGGCTGGTGCAGTCGCTGCGCCTCATCGACCTCATCGTCAATCGCGGGCTGTCGCTCGGGCTCTTTCTCTATCTCGCCATCCTCATCCTGCCACGCTTCATCGACGTGGTGCTGCCGATCGCGGTGTTCATCGCGATCCTCTTCACCTACAACCGCCTGTCGTCGGAGAGCGAGCTCATCGTCATGCGGGCGGCGGGGATGAGCCAGGCGGCGCTCGCGCGTCCGGCGCTCATCGCCGGCGGCCTCGGCTTCGCCGTGCTGATGTCCTTTTCCCTCTATTTCCTGCCGGCGGCGAACCGCGCCTTCAAGGACCTGCAGTTCGAGATCCGCAACCGCTTCGCCTCGGTGCTGCTGCAGGACGGCATCTTCAACACCCTCTCCGACGATCTCACCATCTACGTGCGCGGACGCGATCCCAACGGCGAGCTGGTCGGCCTGCTGATCCACGAGACGCGCGACCCGGACAAGCCCATCACCATCGTCGCCGAGCGCGGCACTTTCGTCGACACCGACAGCGGCCCGCGCGTGCTGATGGTCAATGGCAGCCGCCAGCAGTACGACCGCACCACCGGCAAGCTCTCGGTGCTGACCTTCGACAAGTACAGCCTCGATCTCGGCGCCTTCCGCGACGCGGGCGACCTGCGCGACCGTCAGCCCGACGAGCTCTTCCTCAACGAGCTGCTGTTCCGCCGCACCGCGCCGGGCGACATCAGCCATCTCATCGAGGCCAATCTGCGGCTGGTCACGCCGCTGACCGCACTCACCTTCTGCACCATCCCGGTCGCCTGCCTGCTGACCGGCGAGTTCAACCGGCGCGGCCAGACCAAGCGGATGCTGATGGCGATCCTGCTCGCCTTCCTGTTCGAGACCCTGGACATCGCCTTCAGGAACCTCGCCGGACGAACCCTCGCGGCCGTCCCGCTGCTCTACGTCAACGCGCTCGCGCCGATCGCCGTGACCGCCTGGCTGCTGTGGCGCGACGCCAGGCACGCGGCGCCCGACCGGCTGCCCGCGGCACGACCGAGCCCGGCCGAGTAGCCCATGTCGCCCTGGAAGACCCTCTTCCGCTACATCCTGGCGCAGTTCTTCGTCTGGTGCGCCGCCGTATTCCTGGCGATGCTGGTCATCGTCTTCCTGCTGGACTACATCGAGCTCATTCGCCGCGGCGGCAGCCGGCCGGAAGCCACGCTGCTGGTGCTGCTGAAGATGGCGGCCCTGAAGCAGCCGGCGATGGCACAGCAGATCATGCCGTTCGCCATCCTCTTCGGCACGATGATGGCGTTTTGGCGCATGACGCGGATGAACGAGCTGGTCGTCGCGCGCGCCGCGGGCGTGTCGGTGTGGCAGTTCCTGACGCCGCCGCTCGCCGGCGCGGCCTTGCTCGGCGTCGTCGTCGTCAGCGTGTTCAATCCCATCGCCTCGGTGATGCAGTCGCGCTACGAGGCCCTCGAAAGCCGGATCCTGCACAGCACCGGCGATCAGCTCAGCCTGTCCCGCTCCGGGCTGTGGTTGCGCCAGAGCGAGAGCGAGGGCAACAGCTCGGTGGTCCACGCCGAGCGGCTGCTGCCCAAGCGGGCCGAGCTCGAGGATGTGATGATGCTGTCCTTCGACGACATGCGCCTCGTCGGCCGCGTCGACGCCAAGATGGCGGTGCTCGTCTCCGGCAAATGGGAGGTGACCGACGGCATCCGCTGGCGGCCGGGCAAGCCGCCCGAACCCTTCCAGCACCTCGAGGTGCCGACCAACCTGACGCGTGCCAAGATCCAGGAGAGCTTCGCCTCGCCCGAGACCATGTCGTTCTGGGAGCTGCCGGGCTTCATCCACCTGCTGGAAAGCTCCGGCTTCAGCGCGCAACGCCACCGCCTCTACTTCAACCGGCTGCTGTCGCTGCCCTTCCTGTTCGCGGCCATGGTGCTGATCGCCGCCACCTTCAGTCTGCGCATGCAGCGCCGCGGCGGCACGACGCTGATGATCGCCGGCGGCATCACCAGCGGCTTCCTGCTCTACCTGCTGTCGAACGTCATCTTCGCGCTCGGGCTCGCTTCGACCATCCCGGTCTCCCTCGCCGCCTGGACGCCCACCGGGGTCAGTTGGGCGCTCGGCGCCAGCTTGCTGTTGCATCTCGAGGACGGCTGAGCCGGATGCGCAGGGGGGCCGTCTTGTGCCTCGGCGCGCTGCTGGCGGCGGCGGCCGTGCCGCTGCGGGCTGCCGAACGCGCCGCTCCCGGCCAGCAGCAGCCGCCGGTGCTGTTCAGCGCCGATGAGGTGGAATACGATTCCGACCTCGGCCTCATCGTCGCCAAGGGCAACGTCGAGCTGACGCAGCGCGACCAGATCCTGCTCGCCGACACCGTCACCTACAACGAGCGGACGGACACGGCGACCGCGTCGGGTCATGTCAGCCTGCTGCAGCCGACCGGCGAGATCGTCTTCGCCGACTTCGCCGAGCTGCACAACGACATGCGCGACGGCTTCCTGCAGAACGTGCGCATGCTGCTCAGCGACCGCTCGCGCATGGCGGGAAACACCGCTCGCCGCATCAACGGCAACATATTGGAGGTCCGCCGCGGCGTCTATTCCGCCTGCGAGCCCTGCGCCGACGATCCGACGCGGGCGCCGATCTGGCAGATCAAGGCCGAGAGGATCGTGGACGACCGGCAGGCGCAGATCGTCCAGTACCACGACGCGATGATGGAATTCGACGGCATCCCCGTGCTGTGGTCGCCCTACTTCTCCCATCCCGATCCCTCGGTGAAGCGGCAAAGCGGTTTCCTCTCGCCGAGCTTCGGCGAATCGGCGGCGAACGGCTTCCACACCGGCATCCCCTATTACTGGGTGCTCGGGCCCGACAAGGATGCGACCTTCTCGCCGGTCTACACCACGGCCGGCGGCACCTTCTTCGGCGGCCAGTATCGCCAGCGCTTCGGCGACGGCCGCTGGGCGACTGACGCCAGTGTCACCGTCGACAGCAAGGCCTACACGAACATCGATACCGAGCCGGTCAGCGGCACGCGCTGGCACTTCAACACCGAGGCGGAGTTCGACCCCGACCCGGACTGGCGCGTCGGCGTCGACGCCATGCGGGCCTCGGACCAGACCTACCTGCTGCGCTACCAGCTGCCGTCGCCCGTCAACTTCCTGACGAGCCACGTCTACGCCGAGGATTTCGGGTCGCGCAGCTATACCAACATCAGCAGCTGGAGCTTCCAGAGCCTGGAGACCGGCGTCGGCGACTCCACGCAGCCGATCGTCGCGCCCGTCATCGACTATCACTGGCTGAGCGACCCCGGCGCGCTCGGCAGCCGGCTCGCGCTGGAGGGCAATTTCATGGACCTCTTCCGCCTGCACGACGGCATCGCCACGCGGCGCGCCTCGCTCGGCAGCGATTGGCGTTTGCCGTTCGCCGACGCCATTGGCGGCCAATACGACCTCTCCGTCGGGCTGCGCGGCGACGGCTATCAATCCGACAATCTGCCGACCGCCAGCGGCGGCACCGACAGCGCCACGGCCGGCCGCGTCTTCCCGCAGCTCGCCTTCACCTGGCACTATCCCTGGGTGAGGCGCGGCGACGGCTACGACCAGGTGTTCGAGCCGGTCGCCATGGTCGCCGCGGCGCCCAACGGCGGCAATCCCGGCACGATCCCGAACGAGGACAGCCAAGGCTTCGAATTCGACGACACCAGCCTCTTCCGGCCCAACCGCTTCCCCGGCTTCGACCGCGTCGACAGCGGGCAGCGCGTCGATTACGGGTTGCGCACCGGCGTCTACGGCGACGGCGGCGGCAGCACCCGGCTGATCGTCGGCCAGAGCTATGCGCTGCAGACCAACGACAACTTCCTTCCCGGCTCCGGCCTCGAGCATCATGTCTCCGACGTCGTCGGCAAGGTGACGGTGTCGCCGGGGCCGCTGGTCGACTTCACCTACGGTTTCCGCCTCGGCTACGATAATCTGGCGATGCGCACCCAGGAGATCGGCACCAGCTTCGGGCCGGCCAACCTGCGCGTGAGCGGCACCTACGTGCAGATCGACGAGATCGCCGACGCCCCCTCCCTGCAGAAGCGCAAGCAGCTCTCGGCCACCATCAACACCAATCTCACGCGCTACTGGTCGCTGCAGCTGCTGGGCACGCGCGACTTCGCGCCGGCGCCGACCGCCTCGGCCGTCGGCGAGACCGTCGGCAGCACCGAGACGCTCACCAGCGGCGTCTCGCTCACCTATCGCGACGAATGCGTCGCCTTCATCACCTCGCTCACGCAGTCCGGCATCCGCAGCGGCGATGCCGTCCCCGGCACGTCGCTGATGTTCACCATCGTCTTCAAGAATCTCGGCGACATCGGCGAAAAGCTGCTCTCCTTCAGCGGGAGCTAGAATTCACCGGGACCTAGGCGCCCGCCGCCGGGCGGTGTATGGTGTCGCCCCAGCGGGGCGGTGGCCCCGTCGGATCAGCGGTTTGCCTCGCCTGATGAAATCGATTCCGGCCTTCTGCCTCTTCCTCGTCCTGCTCTGTTCCGGCAGCGCTTTGGCGCAAGTGACGCGCATCGCCGCCATCGTCAACGACGACGTGGTCTCGCTCAACGACCTCAACGAGCGGATCACGCTGGTGATGCGCTCCGCCGGCATGCCCGACACGCCGCAGAACCGCGACCGCGTCTCCTCGCAGGTGCTGCGCAGCCTCATCGACGAACGGCTGGAGATGCAGGAGGCCAAGCGCCTCAGCATCTCCGTCTCCAAGAAAGAGATCGATCAGGCTCTGGCGCGCATCGAGCAGCAGAACAACATGCCCAAGGGCGGGCTCGACACCGTCCTCGCCAAGCAGGGCATATCGCGCGCCTCGCTGGTCGATCAGGTGACCGCGTCGCTGACTTGGGCGAAGGTGGTGCGCAGCCGCCTGTCGCAGGACGTGACCATCTCCGACGAAGAAGTGAACGAAGTGCTGGCGCGCCTCAAGGACACCGCCGACGTGCCGCAGGACCGCGTGGCAGAGATCTTCCTCGCGATCGACAATCCGACCCAGGAGCCCGAGGTCAAGCAGCTGGCCGATCGGCTGATCGAGCAGATCCGCAGCGGCATCAAGTTCGACGCCGTCGCCCGGCAATTCTCGCAGTCGCCGACCGCGGCGGTCGGCGGCGATCTCGGTTGGGTGACCGAGAGCCAGCTGCTGCCAGAGCTCGGCGACGCGCTGAAGAAGATGAACCCCGGCGAGATGTCCTATCCGCTGCACGCCGGCGGCGGCTACTACATCCTCTATCTCGTCGACCGCCGGACGATGGGCAAGCCCAACCCCGACGACACCGTGCTGACGCTGGTCGAGGCGGTCCTGCCGCTGCCGAGCGACGCGCCGCCCGACCAGCAGCAGCGGGTGTTGCAGCACGCGCAACAGATCGCCGGCCGGGTCAAGAGCTGCGGCGAGCTGGCGAAGATCGGCCGCGACGAGGCGCCGCAGACCTCGCGCGAGCTGCCCGACGTGAAGGCGGGCGAGCTGCCGCCGGCGCTGCGGCAGACCGTGCTCGGCCTCGGCATCGCCGAGGCGAGCAAGCCGCTGCCCATGCCCGGCGGCATCGGCGTCGTCATGGTGTGCCAGAAGAAGGATCCGCCCGGCGGGCTGCCGAGCCGGGAGGAGGTTGCGGACTCGCTTGCGCGCGAGCGCCTCGACGCGCTGGCGCGGCGCTATCTGCGCGATCTCCGCCGCGGCGCTTACGTGGACATTCGCGGATGACGAGGCCGCTCGCGCTCACCATGGGTGAGCCTGCGGGCATCGGCGGCGAGATCGCGCTGCTGGCGTGGCAGCATCGGGGCGAGGCCGGCCTGCCGCCCTTCTTCCTGATCGACGATCCCGCACGGCTCGAGCGGCTCGCCGCCGGCCTGGGCTGGGACGTGCCGTTGCGCCGCCTCGCCGCGCCGGAGGAAGCGGCCGCCGCCT
>JASHTP010000022.1 GCA_030040495.1 Alphaproteobacteria bacterium | reverse complement strand
GCTCCACCATGGCGGCAACGAGCGCGTCGGCCGCAGCGGCTCCGGCGTCGGGGCGCAGCAGCAGGCGCGGCCCGGTCACCGGCGTGAACGGCACCGAGCATTGCAGCTTCGGGTAGTAACGGCCGCCGGCGCGCTCATAGGCCGACGCCCAGCCCCAGTCGAAGATGTACTCGCCGTAGGAATGGCTCTTGAGATAGAGCGGCACGACGCCGAGAAGCCGGCCCGCCGCATCCTCGAGCGCCAGATGCTGCGGCAGCCAGCCGGTCTCCGCGGTCGCCGAGCCCGAGGCTTCGAGCGCTTCGAGGAAAGCGTGCGACAGGAAAGGGTTCTCGCTTCCGGCGCAGGCGTCCCACGCCGCCGCCGGAATCTCCCGCAGCTCGGGAACGACCCTGACCGTGAAGCTCTCGCCGCCATCTGCCATGTCCGAGACCGGCTCCTCGTTCAACGCACCTCGAAGACCGCGTCGACCTCGACGGCGACGCCGCCCGGCAGCGCATTGACGCCGACCGCGGCGCGCGCATGGCGCCCGGCATCGTCGAATATGGCGACCATCAGGTCGGAGGCGCCATTCGCAACCTGCGGCTGCTGCGTGAAGTCGTCGGTGCAATTGACGAAGGCGCCGAGGCGAACGCAGCGCAATACCCGATCAAGGTCGCCGTGCAGCGCGGCCTTGGCCTGGGCCAGGAGATTGAGGGCGCAGAGCCGCGCCGCCTCCTGGCCTTGCTCGAGGCCGAGCTCGCGGCCGAGCTTGCCGATGAAGCGGCGCTCGCCCTGCCATTGGCAGATCTGGCCGGCGATGAACAGGAGGTCGCCGCTGCGCACCGCCGGCACGTAGTTTGCCACCGGCGCCGCGGCCTGCGGCAGCTCGAGCTTGAGGTCCCTGAGCCGCGCTTCGATCCGTCCGGCCATGACGCGCCTCTCCCTGGAGTGATACGGTCGCCATCAGCATAGCGCGGCATCTTGCCGCCGCGAAAGCGCCGCAATCGACCGCTATCGCAGATCGCGGTGCCAGGAGGGAGCCTCGCATGCGTCGGTGGATCGTCGTGCTGAGCCTGCTGTTGATCGCCGCCGCGCCCGCGGCCACCCACTCGCGGATGCTGGGCGACGCTGCCATCGCCTACAGTGCCGTGCGCACCGTCACCGTCAACGGCCGAAGCTACCGCGGCATGGTCTTCCACGTCCCCGGTCACGACCGCCACGAGCAGGAGATTCACGGCATCGCCGAGGTGATCATCCTCGATGCGGCGGCGAAGCGCGGCTACCTCATCCTGCCGATGCTCAAGACCTACGTGGCCTTCGCCTTTCCCACGCTCATGGCCGACCTCGACAGCCCGGCGCTGCGCCGCTCGCCGGCGGGGCACGAGACGGTCAACGGCGAACGCACCACCAGATACCGCATCGACTTTACCGCCGCTAACGGCACCCGGGCCCGCGGCTTCGCCTGGCTGAGCGCGCAGGGGGTGCTGATGCGGATCGATGGCACGCTGACGCGGCCCGGCAGCAGCAAGTCGATGAAGATTCGCATGGAACTGGCGAATCTTGCGATCGGACCCCAGGATCCAACGCTGTTTCGCCTGCCGCCCGGCCTCGTCAAGCTGCCTGCCGGCGCGCTCGAGAGCCTGCTCGGCGCCAAAGCCGGCTGACCCGCAAAAAAAGGCCGGCCATCCCAGGGACGGCCGGCCAGTCAACTGCGCGTGGCCCCTCGCCACGACGGCGAGGGTAGAGAGTGATAGGGGAGGGTGTCGCCGGGTCATCCCCGCCGGCCAAAATTATTTGCCGCGGCGGCAGCGGCGTCAGAGGCGGGGTCAGGCGCCTCTGCCGCTCAGCCGACGAGTCGGGCCAGCGCTTCCGCCAGCATGCTGGCGGGCCGCGCCAGCTCTTCGAGCACGGAATAGTGATGCCGTCCCGGTAACACCATCAGCTCGCCGGCCAGGTTCCGTGCCTGCCAAGCTGCGGCATAGGTTTCGGATTGCCGGCGCAGCTCCGGCAGCTCGTCGCCGCCGACGGCGAGGATGAGCCGGCCGGCGCGCTGCGGCAGATGGAAAAGGGGACTGTTGCGCAGCGCCTCCTCGGGGTCGAGCCGCAGCTTGTCATTCAGGTAACTGAGCCGGATCGGCGCGAGATCGTAAATGCCGCTGATCGCTATGCCGCCGGCGACGACGGCGTCGCCCATCAGCATTGCCGTGAGATGGCCGCCCGCGGACCAGCCGGAGACGAAAAGCCGGCGGGGGTCGCCGCCGAGCTGATTGAGGCGCCGATGGAGGAAATGCACGGCGGTCCGGCACTGCGCCACGATCGCGTCGTGCCGCGCCGCCGGCGCCAGCGTGTAGCCGATCGTCGCGACACTGACGCCTTGCGCCAGCGGGCCCTCGGCGACGAAGCCGAAGGTTTCCTTGGCCCGGCTCTGCCAATAGCCGCCATGGATGAAGACCAGGGTCGGCGCGTCGCGGCGGGAGGCCGCGAAGAAATCGATGCGCTCGCGCTCGGCGGTGCCGTAGCGGAGATCGAGATGCTCGGGCATGGAAGCGCGCAAGACGGCGCTGCGCTGCTCCCACCGGGCGATCCAAGCGGCGCCGTCGGCGACGGCGGCGCCATTGTTCTAGGCGACATCGAGTGCCGTTCGGTCCATGCCGCGATAAAGCGTCATGGATTCCTTCTACCTTACGGCAGCGCCGAAGTCCGCGGCGATCTTGAGGTCCGTGCCGCAGTACGGCACCGTCGTGCGATCGCGCTCAGCCGGCGTGCGCCAGGCTTTCATGCTCACTTGAGGCGGCTGGATCGTGCTGATCAAGGGCCTTCGCCAGAATTTCGTACCAGCTTCGGGCGCTCGAATAGTAGGTCGAGAGGAAGTTGAGGCCGCTGTCGACCAGATTCTTCCGAACGTCGTCGCGGCGATCGAGAAAACCTACGAAATACGCCAACTCGTCGATTGTCGTGACCGGAACGTAGTGAGCAAAGGGTACGAGGAAATGCCGGATCTTGGTGCCGCCGTCTTCGATCAGGACTGAGCCCGCGAGGACGCCCTCCCATACGCGGAGCGGAATCGCGTCCCGCGTGGTCGTGCGGCCCGTGATGCACAGAGAAGCCTTGCATCGCGCGAGAAAGCCGGCAAAGCCTTCCGGTGTCGCGTAGCATTCGTCGACCTGCGGAAAGCTCGCGATCGCCGTAAGCGGAAGCTTGCGTCGCTTTGCTTCGACCAGCCACACCGTGCGCAGGTAGTTGGACTTCGCGATGCTGCCGATGAATCCCAGTTCGTAGCGGGGTGAAGCCGCCGCGGCCGCGCGTGCCGCGGCGAAAAGCCCCTCGGGCACAGGTGGTGCGGAGCTGACCACATTGTCGAGCCCCTCCAAGCCGCTGGTCATGGCAAGAGGATCGAAGATCCACATGGCATCGGCGAGTTGCGCCGCGCGCCGCACCTGTGTGGCGATCGCCTCCACCCAGACGTCGTGGTGCAAGCCGATCAGCTTGAAGTCATGCTTCCGGCGCAGCGCGGCAAGCGACGGGAACATCTCCTCGCGCGCGCCGAGATTCTCATAGATGACCACATGAGGTTGCCACTGCGTGATGGCGTCGAGGATGCGCTGGCGCTCGGCAGCGTCGGCCGGACCCCCGATCCCAACGACGAAATCCGACCGCAGCAGCCGGGGCTCGAGCCCAACTTCCGCGGCGCTTTCGGCGAGGTAGTTCGCAAAGCTATTCGGCGCGCGATGCGTCGGCCAATAGCGGTCGCGGTGGACGATCAGGATGCGCTTGCTGCGCAGCGGCTTGACTCGCTCTTCGTAGTAGCGGCGCGGGTGGAGGCCGCGGCCAGGGGGGACGATGCGGCCGTCCGCAACTTCGTCGATCCGGCCGCGGATAAACGCGGCGATGGTCTCGTCATCGAGTCTCGCGGGCCGTTCGTTCGACGGCGCCCCGGGGGGATCGAGATTGAGCAGCCGGCGGCCGTAGGGCTCGTAAGGCAGCAACAAATCGAGGATCGCTTCGGCGGCATCCTGATTGTCGCCGCGTGCGAGAACACCGGCGAGCGGATAGACCATGTCGGACAGGGCGGACAGCTTCGCCCGCTCGGAGGGCGGCAGCGCGGCAAGCATCGGCGCGAGCTGCCGACCGATGGCGCGCGCTTCATCCTTGCGGCCGAGCATGGCGAGGCAGGTAGCGAAAAGGATCGGAGGCTCGAACGAGCCCGGCAGCGCTGCGAGCCGTCCCCAGAGTTCCGCCGCCAGCTCGAACTGGTGCATCTGCGTCAGGGCGCGCGCCGTCGCGAAGGCGAGCCCGACATCGGTGGGGTTCCGGTTGAGCTTGAGCAGCAACTCGGCGACGGGCGGGGGAAGCCCATCATAGGCGGAGGGTCTGGTGTCGCTGGTCAGGGCCGGTCTCCTTGCGGCGGCGCGCGCCGGGCGCGTTATGGCGTCGTGCCGCGGTCGCGCGGCGACAGGATGGGGTTGGTCGCCGGCCAGAAGATCTGGTAGCGCGGATCGTCCCACAGCACGGTGAATTGGCTGGCGCGGTCATAGTCTGTGGTTTGCTTGTAGTGGAAAATGGCCGTCTCGCTCATCACCAGATGGCCGTTGCCGTGCTTGGGCGGAATCAGCACCTGCAGTCGGTTCCGGTCCGACAGAGTGAAGCTGGTCCACTTGCCGCATGTCGGAGAGTCCTCGTCGAGATCGAGCACGACGAGATAGAAATTGCCATGAAGGCAGGAGACGAGCTTCCAGGTCTTGGCATCGCCATGGATGCCACGCAGCACATGGCGCGACGAGGTGGAGATGTCGTCCTGTATGAAGTCGCAGGCGATGCCGGCTTCGCGGTAGAGCGAGCGGTTGTAGAGCTCGACATAGGAACCGCGGAAATCCTCGAAGTTCGTCGGCGGCCGGATCAGCTTCACCTTGTGAAGCGCCGTGCCTGCGACCTCAAGGACGATTTTCGCCGAGCTCATGGACGCTCTCCGCCGCAGCGCCTATTCGGCCGCCGGCGAAGTCGCCAGGGCGCTGTGCCGCGCGGCCCGCGAGCCGCCGCGCGGACGCCATTCGGGCAGCGCCGTATCGGCCTCGTCGTCGTTCTGAATGAGCCTTGCGCCCTTGCTTTCGAAGCGGAACGGCACGTGCAGCAGATGCGGCAGGGCAGCGCGAAGCGCGTCCTGCGCGTCGGGCGGAGCGTAGAACAGCATGAATCCGGCGCCGCCCGCGCCGAGGAGCTTGCCGCCGAGCGCGCCGTGCCGCCGTGCCGTGGCGTAGATCTCGTCGATGGCCGGCGTGCTGATCGCCGGCGAGATGCTGCGCTTCAGCAGCCACCCTTCATGCAGAAGCCGGCCGAACTCGTCGAGATCGCCGTCGCCCCGGAGCAGCTCCGCGGCTTGCTGCACCATCTCCATCATCCGTTCGAGCACCGGCCCTTTCTCGGCCAGGCTGCCGATCAGCTCGCTGGCGATGCTGCTGGCGAGCCGGCTCGTGCCGGTGAAGAACAGCATCAGACTCCGGTTGAGGGCGGCCAGCCGCAGCGGGTGCGCGTGCAAGGGCTGGACCTCGATGGCGCCGTCGGTGCGGAAGCGGACAAGGTTCATGCCGCCGACCGCGGTCGCCACCTGATCCTGGGAGCCGACGCTTTCCTTCAAGCGCTCCTGCTCGAGCTCGATCGAGCGAAGATAGAGCGTGACCTTGTCCAGCGGCGCGCCCTGCAGCGCCGACAGCGCCAGCAACAGGCCGTTGGCGAAGGCCGAGCTTGAGCCCATGCCGGATCGCGCCGGCAGATCGCCCTGATGATGGATCTCGACGCCGCGCTCGTTGGCGAAATTCATCATCCGCAAGCCTTCGCGCACCGCCGGGTGAAGGATCTCGGCGATGCTGGAGACGTTCTCGATGTGCGACCAGACGATGCGGTAGGCGTCCGGAAAGAACGGCGGGAAGGTCCGGCAGGTGATGTAGCAATACTTGTCGATCGAGGTGCAAAGCACTGCGCCGCTGTGGCGCAGGTACCACGTCGGATAGTCGGTGCCGCCACCGAAGAACGAGATGCGGAACGGCGTTTTTGTAATGTAAATCATGAGGCTCCGCGCAAAGGCCCGGACTGGCGGGTCGGCGAAAACTCTAGTCCGGAATTGGCAAATATCTGATTAATCGGCGGTCGGGGAGGCCCGGCAGCGGCTTAGAGCGGGCGCCAGATCAGCAGCGAATAACCCTCGTGAAACAGGTTCCCCATGCCCAGCCGCCGCGCCAGGATCAGCTCGATCCGGCCGAGCTTGGCCAACTCGGCAAGGTAGGGTTGGTAGCCCGCGAGATACTGTCGCTTGTGGTGGTAGCGCAAAGCCAGCTGGTCGAAGAGCTTGTCAGGATCGTAGAACTCTGCGATCGGTTCCAAATTGATCACCAGCGACGGCCGGCGCTCGATCAGCCAATCGGCGAAGTCGCGGAAGCGGGAACCGATCTGCTCGAGCGCGGCGAAGGTCATCGCTACGGCGTCAGGAGCGAGCGGCATGCTTGCGTCCGGGTGGAAGAAATCGAAGCGCCTGGCGCTAAGCTTCAGCCGATGGCGGTCCGCGACGCGGTTGATCAGATCGACGGCCGGCTGTGCCCAGTCGAGGCCGACCAGCCGACAATCGGGCATTAGCCGTGCGAGGCCGGCGAGGGTGAAGCCGCTGCCGCAACCGAATTCGTAGACGTCCCGCGCGTCGCGCAAATACTTGCGAAAGAGCCAAGCGCGCAGAACGCGGTAGTAGTTGGATTCGAACCGGGGATCGACGGGCGCAGCATAGTCGCCCGACAGCCGCAGGTAGGGCGTGGCGCTGATAAATGAGGGCTCGAGCGCCACGAGATCGCCTCCGGCCTCGTCGTACCGCCGGGCGGCGTCGGCCCACGCCATCTCCCAGATGCAATGCCGATGCTCGCCGGCGGCGGCGGCGTCTTCCAGCTTGCGCAGCACCGACAAGATGGCCGCGTCGCGCGCCTCCTGTTCGAGCCGGCCGTAGCTGAAATTGTGCTTTACGACTTCCTCCGCGATGAGCGCTGCGTCGGCGGCAGAAGCGCCGAAAGCGTGCAGAAAATCACCGACCGCGAGGGCGTTCGCGCTCATCTTCAGGCGGTCCCGCGTTTGCGCGAGCTCGACGCGGCCGGCGTCCGGCGCGGCGCCAGGTCGCCGCGGCGAGCGCTCGGCGATGCCGTTTTTCCCGCAATCAGCGCGGCGATCGCCGCGCGGATGCCGGCGACGTCGAGGCCGAGCCTTGCCCGCATCTGGTCGAGCTTGCCGTACCAGCTGCAGAACCGGTCCGGCAGCCCGTGATACCAGCTGCGAAGGCCCGGCACTTCGTTGACCGCCTCGCGCAATCCGAAGGCGTCGTGCACGATCAGGATGCGCGTGTCGGCGAATGCCCGCACCAGCTCGCGGTCGATCGGCTTCAGCGTGTGGAAATAGACCAGGTTGACGTCGAACTCCGCCGCCGCCGGCAGCACGTTGGCGAGGAGCGGGCCGGCGGTCATTACCGTCACGCCGCTGCCGCCGCGCTTCAGCACGACGCCCTCGCCGAAGCGGGTCGGACCGGTGTCGATCGCATGCGGATGGTCGGAGAGGCGGAAATAGCTGGGCGTGCCGCTGGCGTAGCGGCTGGTGAGGAGCGCGGCGAGCTCGGCCTTCGATCCCGGCTGGATCACCTCCATGCCCGGCAGCAGGCGCAGGATGGCGAGGTCGCCGTAGGCGTGATGGGTGGCGCCGTCCCAGGCATAGTCGAAGGACGCGCCGCAGGTGACGATGTTGGCGCCGAATTCGTTGTAGCAGAGATCGAGCTTGATCTGCTCGTAGGCGCGCTCGGTGAGGAAAGGGGCGATGGTGTGGGCGAAGACGCGCAAGCCGCGCGACGCCAAGCCGCCGGCGACGCTGATCAGGGTCGGCTCGAGGATGCCGAGATTGTAGAAGCGGCGCGGAAAGCGCGCCTTGAACTGCTCGAACTGGTAGACGCTGACATCGCCGAGCAGGACGATGACCTTGTCGTCGGCTTCGGCGAGCGCGGTCGCCGTCTGCCTAAACTGCGTCCGCATGGAGCTCCTCCATTAGCGCGGCGAGCGTCGGAGCATCGGGCGAGCGCCGGTGCCAGGCGAACATGTCCTCGACGAGGGTGGCGCAGCCATGACCCTTGACGGTGTGCGCAACGATCGCGCGCGGTCGCTCGCCGGTGGCTTCGGCAAGCGCCGCTTCGAGCGCCGCGACGTCGTGGCCGTCGACCTCGGTGACGGCGCAGCCGAAGGCTTCGAGGCGCTCGCCCGGGTTCTCGATCTGCAGGCAGCGCCGCTGCGACCGGTTGTGGTCGTAGAGGACGGCCAGATTGCCGAGCCGCTGGTCGGCTGCGACCATCAGTGCTTCCCAGACGGTGCCCTCGTTGGCCTCGCCATCGCCGACCAGCGTGACGACGCGGCGCGGCGAACCCTCGATCTTCAACGCCAGCGCCATGCCGGCGGCGAGGCCGATGCCGTGGCCGAGCGAGCCGGTCGAAACTTCGATCCCAGGCACTTTCAGCCGGTCCGGATGACAGCCGAAGCGCGACTCGTAGGCGCCGAAACCTTCCACCTCGACGACGTCGAAATAGCCGTAGGCGGCCAGCGTGCAATAGAGCGCCAGCGACGCATGCCCCTTGCTCAGCACGAAGAGGTCGCGCTCCGGCCAGTCCGGGTTGCTCGGGTCGTGGCGGATGGCGGCATAGACGGCGTAAAGCGCCTCCACCACCGAGAAGCAGGTCGGCACGTGGCCGTGGCCGCTGCGATGCGCGACCCGAAGGATGTCGGCGCGGATTCTGCGGCAGGGCTCGATCATTCCATCACCGCATAGGAAACCCGCGCCGTCATCGGCAGGCGCTCGATGCGCAGGCGGTTGAGGTCGAAGACCTCGCGCAGCGCCACCGTCTCGCCGGGGAAGATGTCGTCACAGAGCTCGTCGAAGACCAGCACGCTGCCTTTGCAGAGACGCGGCTTGATCGCCTCGAGCGCCGCCTTGGTCGGCTTGTAGATGTCGAAATCGAAGATCGCCAGCGCAATGATGGTCTCGGGATGGCGCGCGAGATAGCCCGGTACCGTCTGGCAGGCATCGCCCTTGACCAGCTCCCATTTCTTCAGGTGCGAGACCGGGTTGAGCGCCTCCTGCGTCTCCAGGACCGCGCCGAGATACTCCTCGTAGCCCGCGCTCACCGAGAAAGAGCCGTCGGTGCAGCGGCTGAGCGCGCCGTCCTCTTCGGCGACGCCGAGAAATCCCGAGAAGGTGTCGAACCCCACGATCTTGCGGTGGCGGTTGAACGGCTCATGGATGCCGCGCAGCGCCGAGAGGAGCGACAGCGTCTGGCCCCAGCGCACGCCGAATTCGCAGATGATGCCGTGCGCGCCGACGATCTTGCGATAGATCTGTTCGAAGAACAGCACGCGCGACAGATTCTTCGACGAAAGGAAGAGACCGAGATTGGCCAGCAGCTCGTCGTCGGGCAGCGGTGCCGATTTCAAGAGCTCGACGAAGCGCTGCTGCGCCGCCTTTTCGCCGCCGCTCGACAGCACGATAGCGTCGTGCTTGCGTGTCTTCATCGTGCCCATGCGTGCCGCTCCTTGCGCCTCCAGGCGACGGTACGGCGGATGCCCTCCCGCGGCTCGACGCGCGGGCGCCAGCCGGGCGCTGCGCCGATCTTGCGGCAATCGAGCGCGGCGCTGGTCGGACGCGCGCTCATCGGCTGGCCAGCGCGAGGCCGGTGCGCACGCGCGTGCGCCAATAGTCGAGGAGATCTCCCATGGTCTGCTCGAAGGAGATGCGCGGCTCCCAGCCGGTGTGGCGGCGGAACTTGCCGGTGTCCGGTATCTGCAGGTCGGCGTCGATCGGTCGCAGCCGCTCGGGCGCCGTCTCGACCCGGATGTCCTTGCGCGTCGACAGCGACAAAAGATGGTTCAGCATGTCCTCGACGGTGCAGGAGAAGCCGCCGCCGATGTTGTAGTAGGCGCCAGGCTCCGGATTGACGGTGAGCAGCAGGTGATAGGCGCGCACCGCGTCGCGCACGTCCGCCCAGGTGCGCATCGACTTCAGATTGCCGGTGCGCAGCACCGGCGGCACCATGCGCGCCTCGATCATCGCGATTTGCTTGGCGAAGGACGATTCGGCGAAGACGTCGCCGCGCCGCGGCCCGGTGTGGGTGAACATGCGCGTCGTCATCACCGCCATGCCGTAGGCCTCGGCATAGAAGCGCCCGAGCAGGTCGGTGCCGACCTTGGAGATGGCGTAGGGCGAGGCGGGATGGAAGGTGCAGTCCTCGGCGATCGGCAGCTTGTCCGCGGGCACGCGGCCGAACACTTCGGAGGAGGCGCAGACATGGATCAGCGGCTGCCCGCCCAGATGGCGCAGCGCCTCGAGCAGGCGGGCGGTGCCGAGGATGTTGGTGTCGAGCGTGTCGAGCGGCGCGGCGAAGCTGGTGGAGGGGAAGCTCTGCGCCGCGAGATGGAAGACGTAGTCGGGCGCCACCTTCTCCGCCATGCGCGTCAGCGACACCATGTCGCGCAGCTCGAACTCGACCATATGGACGCGATCGCCCGCGTCGACGCGCGGCAGCAGATGCGCAATGTTGTCGAGCGGGCTGCGCCAGCGGCAGGCGCCATAGATCTCCCAGTCGGTGTGGGCGAGCAGATAGTCCGCGAGGTGGGAGCCCACCATCCCGGTGACGCCGGTGATCAGCGCGCGCTTGTTCTGCATCGTTCGTGGTCCCGGCGCGCCGCGCCGTCCTTGGCGTCGAGGCCGCCGAAGCCGCCGAAATTGTCGAAGCCGATCGCCCGCTTGTGGCGATCGCCCATGTTGCGGATCTCCATGAAGGTGGCCCACGAGAAAAGCGTGGTGCCGCAGAACACGCCTTGGGCGTGCCGGACGAACGAGCGCTCGAACGCTTCGGAACCAGCCACTGAGATCCCCGTTTTGCCGGCGGCACGGCCCGAACCGGGGGGTATCGGACGGCGCGGCAAATCGCGGAGAGGCTACGCGAATCGTCCTGAATAACTGGTTAAGACCGCCCTAGGTGCTGGCCTTGGCGGGAAAAAAGAGGGGTGCGGCTTGCGCCGCACCCCAATTTCTGCCTCAATACCGTGACCCGGCCGGGAGGCTTTGAGCCGGGGGCACGCCGCGATCAGCTACAGCCGCTGGTGCTGCCGCACGTATCGCATTTGAGGCAGGTCCCGTTGCGCACGAGGGTGAAGTTGCCGCATTCGCCGCAACTGTCGCCCTCGTAGCCTTTCATGCGCGCGGCGCGGATCTGTTCGATCCGGATGTCGGACCGAGTGAGCGAGGTGCTCTCCCGCAGCTCCGCCGCGAACGACACCGTCGGCGTCATCGGCGCGCCCATGGTGATGGCGGCGTTGCCGTCGCTCGCCATCGGCCCGCGCGCGCCGCCTTGCAGGACGGTGAGCGTCGTGAGCTTGTTGCGCACATAGCCGGTCGACGCGACCTTCTTCACCATCGCCGCCACGTCGGGTCCGCGGCCGCCCTCGGGCAGCGTCGATTCCGCGACGCCCTTGCCGAGCGTGTCCGGCAGGATATCGGCGGGCTGGACATGCGCCAGATCGTTGCGGCCGAGATAGGAGATGGCGAGTTCGCGGAAGATGTAGTCGATGAGCGAGGTCGCCATCTTGATGGCGTCGTTGCCCTCGACCATGCCGGCGGGCTCGAAGCGCGTGAAGGTGAAGGCCTCGACATATTCCTCGAGCGGCACGCCGTATTGCAGCCCGATCGAGATGGCGATGGCGAAGTTGTTCATCAGCGAGCGGAAGGCGGAACCTTCCTTGTGCATGTCGATGAACACTTCGGCGAGCTTGCCGTCCTCGTATTCGCCGGTGCGCAGATAGACCTTGTGCCCACCGACGATGGCCTTTTGCGTGTAGCCTTTGCGGCGCTGCGGCAGGCGACGGCGCTCGGCCTGCTGCACGACTCGCTCCACCACGCGCTCGACGATGCGCTCGGCGACGACCGGCACGCGCTCGAACGGCGCCTTCTCCAGGAGGTCGCCCACCGCATCCTCGTCGTCCTCGTCGGCGATGATCGCCGAGGACAGCGGCTGCGACAGCTTCGAGCCGTCGCGATAGAGCGCGTTCGCCTTGAGGGCGAGGCGCCAGGACAGGCGATACGCGTCCTTGCATTCCTCGACCGTGGCGGCGTTAGGCATGTTGATCGTCTTCGAGATTGCCCCGGAGATGAAGGGTTGCGCCGCCGCCATCATGCGGATATGGCTTTCCACCGAGAGGAAGCGCTTGCCGATGCGGCCGCAGGGATTGGCGCAGTCGAAGACGGGAAGGTGCTGCTCCTGCAGAAAGGGTGCGCCTTCGAGCGTCATCGCGCCGCAGCAATAGGTGTTGGCGGCGTCGATCTCTGCCCGGGCGAAGCCCAGCGCCGTCAGCATGTCGAAGCCGACATCGTCGAGCTGCGCCGCGGTGAAGCCGAAGGCGGCCTTGCACAGCTCCTCGCCGAGCGTCCATTTGTTGAAGACGAACTTGATGTCGAAGGCGGAAGCGAGCGCGGCCTCGATCGCCTCGATGGCGCCGTCGGTGAAGCCGCGCGCGCGAAGGCTCTCGTGGTTGACGCCGGGCGCGTCGTTGAGCGTGGCGTGGCCCACCGCGTAGCGCGTGATCGCCTCGATCTCGCCGGCGTCGTAGCCGAGGACGCCGAGCGCCTCCGGCACCATGCGATTGATGATCTTGAAATAGCCGCCGCCGGCCAGCTTCTTGAACTTGACCAGGGCGAAATCAGGCTCGATCCCGGTGGTGTCGCAATCCATCACCAAGCCGATCGTACCGGTGGGGGCGATCACCGTGGTCTGCGCGTTGCGGTAGCCGTGCAGCTCGCCCAGCGCCAGCGCGGCGTCCCAGGCGTTGCGCGCCGCTTCGACCAGCGCCCGGTCCGGGCAGTTCGCCGCGTCGAGCGGCACCGGAAGGATGGAGAGCCCCTCGTAGCCCTGCGTCTCGCCGTGGGCGGCGCGACGATGGTTGCGGACGACGCGCAACATCGGCTCGTGATTGCGGGCGAAGCCGGGGAAGGCGCCAAGCTCGGCCGCCATCTCCGCCGAGGTGGCGTAGGCAACGCCGGTCATGACCGCGGTGATGGCGGCGCACAGCGCGCGGCCCTGGTCGCTGTCATAGGGCAGGCCAGACGCCATCAGCAGACCGCCGATGTTGGCGTAACCGAGGCCGAGGGTGCGGAATTCGTAGGAGAGCCGGGCGATCTCGCGCGACGGGAACTGCGCCATAAGCACCGAGATCTCGAGCGTGATCGTCCACAGCCGCGTCGCATGCTCGAAGGCTGGCGTGTCGAATTCGCCGTCCTCGCGGCGGAACGCCATCAAATTGAGCGAGGCGAGATTGCAGGCCGTGTCGTCGAGGAACATGTACTCCGAGCAGGGGTTCGACGCATTGATGCGGCCGCTTTCGGGACAGG
>JASHTP010000297.1 GCA_030040495.1 Alphaproteobacteria bacterium | reverse complement strand
GTCGATCTGGTCGCCAAATACCCGACGCTGCCAGACGCTAAGCAGTTCCGGTTGCCGAACATCGGCTTCACGGTACAGAAAACGGCGGTGGACAAGGGAATCGCCAAGGAGTTCCCGTTGATCCTCAGCTCTGGCCGGCTTGTCGAATATGAAGGCGGCGGCGAGGAAACCCGATCCAACAAGTGGCTCGCCGAGCTGCAACAGGACATGTTCATCGAGATCAACCCCGCCGACGCCATGGAGCGCGGCATCAAGGACGGGGCCTGGGTCTGGGTCACCGGGGCGGAGAACCTCTCCCGGGCCAAGCTGAAGGCGCTGGTGACCGAGCGCGTCGGCAAGGGCGTCGCCTGGATGCCGTTCCATTTCGGCGGCTGGTTCGGCGGCGTCGATCTGCGCGACAAATATCCGAAAGGCGCCGATCCCATTGTGCTCGGCGAGAGCGCGAACACGATCACGACCTACGGCTACGATCCCGCGACCGGCATGCAGGAGCCGAAGGTCACCCTGTGTCAGATCGTATCGGCGTGAGGAGGCGGACCGATGGCTCGGATGAAATTCCTCTGCGACGCCGACCGCTGCATCGAGTGCAACGCCTGCGTCACCGCCTGCAAGAACGAGAACGAAGTGCCGTGGGGCATCAACCGGCGGCGCGTCGTCACCCTCGACGACGGCAAGCCGGGCGAACGGTCGGTGTCGATGGCCTGCATGCATTGCACCGACGCGCCCTGCCAGGCGGTGTGCCCGGTGAACGCCTTCTACACCACCGCGGACGCGGTCGTGCTGCATTCGAAGGACATCTGCATCGGCTGCGGCTATTGCTTCTATGCCTGCCCGTTCGGCGCGCCGCAATATCCGCGCGTCGGCAATTTCGGCACGCGCGGCAAGATGGACAAATGCACCTTCTGCGCCGGCGGGCCGGAACCCGACGGCAGCGCCGTCCAGTACGAAAAATACGGCGCCAACCGCCTCGCCGAGGGCAAGCTGCCGCTCTGCGCCGAGATGTGCTCGACCAAGTCTCTGCTCGCCGGCGACGGCGACATCATCGCGCAGATCTACAAGGAGCGGGTGGTGAAGCGCGGCTACGGCTCCGGCGCCTGGGGCTGGAAGACCGCCTACCGCGAAACCATCACGTCGTGAGGCGCCGGGCGCGGGCCTGACGCCGCGCCGGCGGCGGCGACGCAGCAGATCGGGGAGGAAGTGGCATGATGGCGTGTGTGGCTCGGCTGCGGAACCTTGCCGGCGTTCTGGCGCTCCTCGCTCTCGCCCTCGCTTCGCACGCGGCGGCGCAGCAGCCGGGCCCGGTCGATCCCAATGCGAGCGCCGTGAGCGAGCAGCAGCTGCTGCAGAAGCTGCACACCATCCGCGGCCTCGGCAGCATTCCCGACACCAAGTCCTACACCCTCGAACAGCTCGCCGGACCCGCTTGGCGCCACTACCACGAGGTGACGCTGCGCTGGATCGGCGCCGTGGTGATTCTCGGCGTCCTGGCGCTGCTCGTCTTCTTCTACCTGACGCGCGGCGTGATGCGCATCGAGGCCGGCCGCTCCGGACGCAAGATCTTGCGCTTCGGCCCTTACGAGCGGTTCGTGCACTGGATGCTGGCCTTCTGCTTCGTCATCCTCGCCCTGTCGGGGCTCAACATCACCTTCGGCCGGCCGCTGCTGCTGCCGCTGATGAGCCCCGAGGCGTTCAGCACGCTGTCGGAATGGGCGAAATACGCCCACAACTTCCTCAGCTTCCCCTTCACCCTCGGCGTCATCCTGATGTTCTTCATGTGGGTCGCCGAGAACATTCCGAACCGGGTCGACATCGAATGGCTGAAGCGCGGCGGCGGCATGATCGGGCATGACCATCCCCCGGCCTATCGCTTCAACGGCGGCCAGAAGATTCTCTTCTGGATCGTGTTTTTCGGCGGCAGCCTGGTCGCGATCAGCGGCTACATGCTGATCTTCCCGTTCTACGGAACGGACATCCATACGATGCAATTGGCCGAAGTGGGCCACAGCATCATCGCCATCCTGTTCATCGGCACCATGCTCCTTCACATCTATATCGGCTCGATCGGCATGGAAGGCGCGTTCGAGTCAATGGTCGACGGCACCGTCGATCTCAACTGGGCCAAGGAGCACCACAGCCTCTGGGTCGAGGAAGAAAGCGCTCGCGCCCGCGCCCGCGCCGACACCTCGCCGTCGCGGCCGACCGCGGTGCCCGGAGAGTAGGAGCCGGGAGACAGGCTCCTACCGCCGCAGCTGCGCCGGGTCGTCGAGGATCATCTCCGGCCGGCCGCGATAGAGGCTGATCGCTCCGGTGACGCAGATGCGCTGGCGCAGCAGCGTCTTTTCCGGCGCGCCGAACTTGGCGCGGTCGCGGCCGAAGATGACGATGGTGAAGATCGCGTCGGGATAGGGCTGGTCGAGATCGAGGAAGGTCGGCGCGGTGCGCGCGGTGCGCGCGAAATGCGCCGAGGCCACCGTGCCGCAGACGGTGGCGTTCTCGCCCGCATGCCGGCCGGCCTCCTCGGCGGAGAGCGTGGCGGCGGCCGCGGGCCAGGCCTGAAGCAGCAGCGCCGCAACGACAAGCCGCCACGCCAGCGCCGCCTGCAGCGGTTGGTGCAGCAGGCGGCGCGCGGCGCTCGTCCGTGGTGAAGTTGGTGGCGTCTCGCTCGGCATCGGCGCCCGCCTCGCGCCCGGCGTCGGGACCGAAGCGAGGGGCGACGCCGAGCGGCCTTCTATTGGAAGAGCTTCAGCGCGTTGATCACCGTCTGGATCACGCCCCAGGCGAGAGGGATGCCGACGAAGCCCCAGGCGAGGACGAGTTTGAGCGCGTTCCCGCCGTCCGGTTGCGTTGCTTGCATGGTCTTCTCCCTCCCCTCAGGCCGACGCCTCGGCTTCGCTCTGCTCCATGTGGTGCTTCTCATGCACCGCGGTGATGAAGTAGTTGCAGATGAAGCCGATCACCAGCAGGACGGCCATGACGTACATGGTGACGTTGTAGGCCTGCGCCTTGGCGACGCCGTGCGCGACGTTGTAGGCGCGGATGTAGTTCACCAGCACCGGACCGAAGATGCCGGCCATCGACCAGGCGGTCAGCAGCATCCCGTGGATGGCGCCGACATAGCGGGTGCCGAACATGTCCTTGAGATAGGCCGGCACGGTCGAGAAGCCGCCGCCATACATGCTGATGATCACCAGGAAGCAGATCACGAAAAGCTCGACGCTGCCGATGGCGCCAGCGGTCGGTACCACAGAGTAGAGCACCGTGCCAAGCACGAAGAAGACGAAATAGGTGTTCTTGCGCCCGATATAGTCGGAGATCGACGCCCAGAAGAAGCGGCCGCCCATGTTGAAGAGGCTCATCAGCCCGACGAAGCCGGCGGCGGCGACCACCGTGATCCGGCCCGGGAACATCTCCTGGCTCATAGCCGAGGCCTGGCCGAGCACGCCGATGCCGGCGGTGACGTTGAGGCACAGCACCCACCAGATCAGCCAGAATTGCGGCGTCTTGAGCGCGTCATAGACATAGACGTGCTGGTCGGTGACGAGCTTCTTCGGCTGCGTCGGCGCGACGTAGCCAGCGGGCTTCCAGCCCGGCGCCGGCACGCGCACGAGCGCCGCGCCCACCATCATGAAGCAGAAATAGATCGCGCCCATCACCAGGAAGGTCTCGGCGACGCCGACATGGGTCGGGGTCGAGAACTTGGCCATCAGCCAGACCGAGAGCGGCGAGGCGATGAAGGCGCCGCCGCCGAAGCCCATGATCGCCATGCCGGTGGCCATGCCGGGCCGGTCGGGGAACCATTTGATCAGGGTCGAGACCGGCGAGATGTAGCCGATGCCGAGGCCGAAGCCGCCAAGGATGCCGTAGCCGAAATAGATGACCCAGATATTGTGGATGTAAACGCCGATCGCCGAGATGACGAAGCCGCCGGCCCAGCACAGCGCGGCGGTGAACATGGCGCGGCGCGGGCCGCTTTCCTCGACCCAACGCCCGAGCAGCGCCGCCGATACGCCGAGGAAGAAGATGGCGAGACTGAAGATCCAGCCGAGCTCGGTGAGCGCCCAATCGCCCGGCGCTGATTTGGTGATGCCGATGAGCTTGGTCATCGGCAGGTTGAAGACGCTGAAGGCGTAGGCCTGGCCGATGCAGAGATGCACGCACAGCGCCGCCGGCGGAATGAGCCAGCGGCTGTAGCCTGGCGGCGCGATGATGCGTTCCTTGCTGAGAAAGGATGTGCTTGCCATCGTGTTTCCCCCACTCTCCTGTTTCGGCCGAGACGCCGCGCCCGCGGCGTTAGTTGGCCTCGGCCAATAGATTTTGTTGCCAACTATGCGAGGGAAACTGGCAT